>JAOZRF010000030.1:3841-13030 GCA_029940245.1 Desulfobacula sp. | reverse complement strand
CCATAATCGTTGAGCCACTCCATATTAGGCGCGAGAAAGGTTGCAATATATTTTTTTTCTTCGAGTCTGTTTACCCAATAATCAATAAAATCATCTATTAAATCCGTCAGGTTCTTACCGTCCCCAACTTCTAAAACCATTTTTTGAAGAGCAGTACGAAAATTAAACCGATACGTTCTGCCGTTAAAAAACCCAGCTCGATGAGCTGCGTCCTGGACATTATCAGAAAATGTAAGCAGCTTTTTATCATCGTTATAGGTAGAGGAATAAAGCTGCACAATCATAACACTGGTGAGGCTTGCCGCTCGTGAGCCTAAAAGAGTAAGGCTGTTTCGTGAATCACAATAGGGACAGTCATTCAAACTGATTTGGCGGTTGCCTTTCGATTTTCTTACTTCTGGCATATAAACCAAAAGCAGTTCTTCATGCTCACAGAATGGACACCGATCAACATTCGCTTTGGTTGTAACATTCAGACATTTTGTACAAAAATAAACCATACCGATTTTAGGGGTATTTGTACGCCTTTCTGATTGCTCTTTTAGCACCGGCACTGATGGTTGCCCATCTTCTGGAAACAGGTAAACCACCTTTGGATCATGGGTGAAAAAAGCATAGTAATAATCTTTGAGATCGCCATTTATTTCTGAACTTATTTTTCGTTTAAGCCCTGACCATCCCATGACGCCGCACTCCCTACAGTGAACCAAGGGAAGATGAGTTTTTAGCTGATCCTCATTTAGATCATCAGCAAAGCGCAAACGTGGTTTAGCTGAAACTTCAGCAATCATACGTCGAAGTTCTCTCATCCACAGCTGAACCCTTATATTCAAAAAAGGTCGAATTGTTGAATTTTCTATTCCATCAGGCGTTATTGAGATTACTTTAGTCCGTGCTTCAGAAACTAATGCAAGAAGGCTGATTAGCACATTTACTTTGTATTGGTGGTCATCATTTTTTAGACCTTTAGTAACCTTTTCCAGTTGCTTAAAAATATCTTCGAAACTATGGATTTTCCCTTTAAGGGTCTTGAGCAGGTTTTGAAAAAAAAGGTGTTGTTTGAGATTTTCCCCTAAAGAGATTCGCCAATTTTCATTGCTAAACTCACCTGATATCTCTTCTCCAAGCCAGAGAATATGCTGAGCTTTGATATACTCCTCGTAGTTGTTGTAATTTCAAGAGAAACTATATCCACATGGGATATCAGGCTATCTCCAAGAAATTCACCAGCACTCAACCTGGATTCTGAAATAATAGAACCATTTGTAAATTTTTCACCAAAAACGGTGGAAGCATATTCTAACAGATCTTCTTGTTCTTCACGGCTCCCCAAAGTGGCAGATGTACCGACACAGGATAAATAATCTGGTTCTGTAGCAAGTCTTGATTTTAAACGACGTATTAAGCAGCCCAAATCCGAGCCTTGAGCACCATCAAACGTATGAAGTTCATCAACAACAAGAAACCGTAAAGTATCTGGAGTGTTATGTTGCCAAAGAGGCAGGTCATCAGGGCGGATTAGTAGATAATCCAGCATTTTATAATTTGTAAGCAATATATCTGGAGGAGAAAGCCGTAAGGTGTCTTTGTCAGAAATCAGACGCTCAGGTGTCATCAGCATTGATGGATTTTTTTCCCGCTGCCCAACATAAATACCGGCAGTAAGATGCCCTTTGAGCGTAGTATTATAAATCAATTTTGCCAATCTGCTGGCCTGATCAGTGGCAAGAGCGTTCATGGGATAGATAAGGATAGCCTTTATTCCTGGTTCACCCCTGTGGTGGTAACAGTAGTCAAGAATTGGATAAAGGAAGCATTCGGTTTTTCCTGAACCGGTACCTGTGGCAACGATGGTTGACTTCGGGTTTGGCCCTGATAACCGGTCAAAAGATTTTTCCTGATGAAGATAGGGAGGAAAAGGCATCATTATATTATTGAAATAATCTGTCCCCGTATTGCTGGATTGGAAGGGCAGCTGAATGTCTAAATAGGGACCTTTAAAAACATTACCAGGGCTATTTAAAAAAGTATCAAGAATTCCTGCAAAAAAAGGAGACGATACCGGAAACGTAGTCTTTAAAAAATCCTTTATGCCTTGTTCAACATGTTGGGCCAAAACTGAGGGTATCATTTTATATCACATTTCCCAATGAAGTTAATATCTACAATTATTATTGAAACGTCATTTATTACAGAGAAAAACTAAATCCGAAGGTATTATCATGCATTTTAGTTATTAGTTCTTGTGTGTTGTTTTTAAATTCAAATAAAGTTCTTGCCGCACCAAGCTCTCGACGCGCTGGTATTGAGAACTCACTTTTAGGAATTTTATTTATCCATGATACTGTTCTACGATGAGGGTACTTCGAAAGTTTTTTATATGAATATTCACCAGTAACTAAACCAACATAAATTTGTTTGTCAGATAAAGACGGATACAAAACGTAATCACCTATTGCAATCTCATGTAAAAAACGAAAGTACTTACCACCAATCTGAGCAATTCCTGATCGTGTTTTATCAGGGTGGAGTTCCCTGTAAGTAGCATAGAATGAACTTCTTGTTGCATTGAGTTTCAACAAATTTCCTAGTCCAGCATCACTGAGGACAACCAATCCATTTTTGATAAATAGATTATGAGCAGCCCCACCTTTTCCGGCTCGAATCACCCAAAAACTATATATTGTTTGGTCTTGCATCATACACTCACCTCAGAAATAAATTATTTAAACCGCTTTTGGAATTCACCCCAGACAACTTCGAAGTCTTTTTCACGGTCGCAACGATCAAATGGGGCTTTGTAGGTAATGATTCGTTCGACAGGACCATCAGGAATAGTGTTATCGATAACGGTTCTTTCTACAGTACCGGATTTCATGTCCTTAATATCTTGCCATCCAATAGGTTCATTTTTATTCTTTTTTCTTGGTAAGCCTACGCCTGATAGCCCTTTAGAACAAGTGAAGACAATACGGCCTTCTGAATCATACCAGGTATCGGTTTCGTATTGTCGCATAACTGGGAACTGAACTCTGTAAATAGTCTTTAGTTCATTGAGGGTTAGTCCTAAAGCCATAGCCGATAGTACATCGATTTCTACTAACGCATGGCGACGATTATACTCAGTTCTTAATGCATTATTTCGTTGCCATTCTTGAGTAAGATTTTGAAAATAATTATTATCTAAGCGTGGATCTACTTTTGTCCACCTTGCCTTTTTAAAAAGATCTTGCCAGCATTCTTCCCAAAGTTCCGAATAATATTTAGTTAGACAATTGAGTATTAATGCTCGCAAACTTATTTCAAGACTATTTTTCTTTAGAAATGGAAGAATCGATAAACTTTGTGAAAGCACGTCTCCTTTAAAATTAGTCCTCACTATATAATCGGCAACTATTGAAAAACTAAAGCCAGCAAAATTCACTAAATCTTTATTGGAGTCAAATGTTGTAGAGAAGCTTGAAATAATATGAGAAACTTCTTTAGGCATGATACATGAAATAAGAGTTCTTTCATTGCTGGCTAAAGCTCTTTTTCTATTAAATAATCTATAATATTGTGTGATAGGTTTATTTTTAAACAATGGGATGAATTTTGTTGTACTATCATTTGTTGTGAAGTTTACTCTTGGGATAAAATTGTCAGGTATATTTTGTAAATCTAAAGATTCGTTGTCTCTATGAGATTTGCATTTTTTTCTAGGTTGTTGGAACAAGGGATTAGCTACATAATAATGTGGCCCAGAAATAACAACTTTATTAATTTCATTAGGGAAAAAATTTTCTTCATTTATTATATCATTTCTGATGGACTTAGTTTCATCAAACATTATTGTTTGATAAATATTGTTTGATAAATTGTTTAGTGTGCTTTTAATTCTACTAATTTTTTCTAAAATATTTATCATTTCTATACAAAAAATTGATGGAAGAGGGGTCTCTACTACCTTGTCCTCGTTATCGCCATAGACTTCATGGTAAAGAGTTAAAGCTTTGTCATCTATATAGATGATTCTATTTTTGTGGCCACCAATTTCCCATTTATTGTCTTGTGTTTTTACTGTTGGAATAGGGCTAAGGCCTTTATCTCTAAAGGAAACATCTATTGTAAGAGGGTGATAAACCTCAAAAATGGCTTTAAATTTAATTGTTTGTGCTTTATATCCGGAAAATATACTAACTTCATAGTTTTTAGCATTTCCGACTTCCGGAAAAAAATGTAGTTCGTTTCTAAATTGAAAAAAATACTTTAACCGATAGTACAATTCCTTTCTTAAAGATTTACCTTTTTTGTCATCATAAATGCCTTTATCATGGATGAAGCCGGATATACTTGCCTTGTTTGAAATATTCCAAGCTTGGCAAATAAAACATTTATACAGATTGGCTTTTGAACCAGATAGTATATAATAATTTTGAGTTGCATTCAGAAAATTTTGTGTACCCGCTGCTTCTATGTATTGAACAAAATATTTTTCTTTGAGATTAAATTTGTTTAATATATCCTCTCGCAACTTTTCCTTTTTATTTGCAGAATAACCTCGAATGATGAACATAGGTTCGTAATCGCCTAACATTCCACCTTCGTCCCATGAAACTTTAATCCAAGGGGGATTCCCTACAATTAAATCAAACCCACCTCGACTTTCAAAAAGATCTGCAAATTCAAGCTCCCAATGAAGGAAATGATATTGTTCTCCCAATTCTTGAACGAGGTTTAGGCGTTCGTTTTCTCGACACAATTTATCTACATTAACAAACCCAAGTTCATCTATCATCTTCAAAGACATCTGCTTGGGCTGAGAGCTGGAAAACAACTCCAATTGCTCACCTTTCTCAGGGCCTATATCAAACAGGTTTCCCTCCAAAATCAAGGTGAGATCAAATAAATACTCAGCTCTACTTGGTAATAACTCCGCTTTTTCAATAGGCCAGAACCAGAGGGCACACCAATAGTCCATAACCAGCTTCAAACGTCGGTACGGGCTGGAATTGCGAACATTTTTGGAGAACATCTCCTTGTCAAGAACACTGTCTTTAAACTCGGTCGTAGTTTTTACAAGTTTTTTATCCAGATTTTTCTGACCGAAAATTTTCAGGGGGTCTGTTGTACGGCTGTCAATATCCCGCTGCATCTCAACATGGCTGCCCCAGAGTTTATCAGCAGCATCGGATAATTTTTTGAGTTGTGCTATCTCAGATTTGGATAACGGTTTAATAAAATCTTTTCGCCAATCATTGATCTCTTGAATCTGATTTTCAGCCAGCTTTTTGACTACATTATCCGTGTAATTGGCCATGCTTTTGTCAGGAAGAAGGAAATGATACACCGTATCCGGACCTCTTTTCTCTCCCGGTTTTACACGACTGGGAACCTCGTCCAGCCAAAGGGGATCAGAACTTAGTTCTTTTTTAAGTAACTGGCTGCGAAACACTTGCCGTCGAGCACCTACAAGGGAATTTCCACAGACCAACTGCATCCCGAACCAGGGTACGAATGCCTCTTTATAGATTGTGTTCAGCCATAAAGAGACTTCGGCAAGTTCCACGGCCACTGGATTAAGGTCTACGCCATGGACATTGTTATCGGCAATATACATCTTTACTTTCTGAAGTTCCCTTGGATAATTTTCATGGGAGATGATCTGGTCCAGTTCTTTCTGTTTTTTATCCAGATAGGCTCGTGAAAGCTGGTTGACAGCTTCGTTCAAAAAAGCCGCACTTCCCATGGCAGGCTCACATACAGTCAGATTCAAAATTTCATCTGCAGTCTTGTCTTTCAACAGCTCTTTTAAAGCATATTTAACCAGGCATTGGGTCAGAACTTCCGGGGTATAGTAGGATGCTGACTTTTCCCTGTCTCTTCCGGCCAGACGATAAATAAAGGTGCCTTTTTCATATTTGACAAGAGTGCCGTCATCATTGTAAACCCGCTCATCTTCCGTGTACTGTTCCAGGTCTTCAGGCTTGACAAAGTAGGCGGTATTGAGCACATCATGGGATTCCTTGGCTTTTTTTACCTCGCAAAGTTCGGTTTCTGCAAAAAAGCCTTTGTAGGATAACAGGGCTTCGTACACAGCCCCCAACTGGTTGATTCCCAGCTGGGCATAAGAGATTCGTCCACGTCGATTCTTCTTTCCTTTTTTTGGCCGGGTAAGAGACATCAGCCGGATCACCTTCTGCAGAACAAAATTCCTGAACTTCACCCGGCTCAGAATCGGGGTCTTTTTAGGATTGAAAAGATGACATCTTAACGGATCGATTTCAAATATATGGTGGGCTGTGGTTGCAAACATGTCCAGATCATCAGGTTTGAATCCGTCATATAGAAGTTTAAAAAGGGTCTGGATGGATTCATGGAGAAAAAACCGGTTTTTAGATTCCTCGGTGGTCAATTGGATCATCTCCAGATCCCTGAGGGTTTCAAGGCTGTAACCTTTTCTGAACTCTTCGGACTTGTCCGGCAGAAAGCCCAGTTCCGGCCTTGCTTCTATGTAAAACAAAAATAACATCCGGTACATATACCTGAGGCATTCCAGGCTGAGCTGACCGGCCATATCTTTACCGTAAATTTTCTCATGGAGATTTTCCCTTAAATAATAAACTGCTTCATTGCCCAAAAGCTCAATGGCTTCCCGCAGGGAATATTTCAAGTCTTCTGACACACTGAAGGCGTGCTTATGGGAGTTTTCATCCAGAGTGTCCAGTAATGGAATACCATCTTCAGGGCAGATTGAATCCCGGTGCAACAGGGCCGCCATGGCTTGCAAAGTAGATTTTTCACGTCTGTCCAGAATTTCCCGGAGGTCGAATCTCAACAATCGTTTCTCATGCCATTTTGTGCGATCCAAAAGCAGTATCTGGTGAAGATTAATCAATATGATCCACCTTGGCGGTTCTGTCCGTCCAAACACCTGACGGGTAATGATCTCCTCCATGGATATATCCAGGAGTTTCTTAATTTCATCTTCGAGGGTGTATTGTTCATCAAACAGATTGGATTCCAGTAAATCTGTTTCATCTCCCTGATCAAGGAGGGTTTCAATGATCCATAATTCCGGAGATCCATCCGGTCTATTGATCCCTCCAATCAATGGAATAGTACCATTGTCATCCAGTTCGACTATTTTATAATGGAATTCATAACCCAGGTTTGAAAGCAGTTTGGCAATGAAATCATGCTGAATACTTATCCGTTCTTTAAGATTTTTTTCCCGTTCAAGAAGATTTATTTTGGAAAAATAATCTTTTCTTAAACTTCCCAGTTTTAAATGGGGCTGCAATATCTCTTCTTCATCTTCCTGTTGTTTCCATTGACTGAATACTTCCTTTAAATCATTTTCAAGAATGGCAGATAGATAATGATGGGTATAAAATTCGTTTTCATTGGTAATACCGGTAATATCCATGGTCATTACGCCACCCCCTTCATTACGGCAATGACTTGAATAAAGGGATTGTCTTCAGTTGTCATTGTTTCCTCAACCCAAGTGATGAATTCATCAAACTTTTTGTTTATTTCGCGCTTTTCCTGTTCTTTTTTACTAAGCTGTTTTTTACCCGTGTAAAAAAGATCAAGCTGTTCATGGTGCCTGCCTTTCAGCCGTTCCAGTGCATCCAGGTGGCTGTTGAGCTTTTCATTGATTTTTTCTTCAAATACATTTCTTTTTTTGGTCATGTAATATTTAGCCTGCTCAACGGCTTCAGGAAGGAGAGTGCGGATAGATTCCATGTCAATGGCATCTTCACGGTTGGGAAAAGATGTGTCACGCAAACCGGTTCTTTGAATCAGCTTTTCAAAGGATTCTATCTTTTTGAAACCCTTATTGGCAAATGACACCCCAAACCAATGGTGAACCAACGGATGTCCTTTCAGGTTTGGTATTAATCCTGACAGTAAAAATATGGTTTCTTCCGAGGGCAAAACCCCTTGGAGCGACAACACGGGTGCTTCATGCCTGCCGAATCCGGAAACAACTTTATCATTTATCCATTCAACGATTGGATTATGGTGCCAGAGATAATGAATCTGGGGCCAGGCGTTTTCATCCTTCCTGCTCCGTTTGATTTCGCTTTGTATCGTATCTTTGTCTGCTGAAAGAACAAAGGTATCATCTTTGGGCCAGACTTCCTTGGGAAGGGTATATCTTAAACGATGTTTTAAATCATCTGTTGATGTTAAAATAATCTGTTGTTCATTCTCGACAAAATCAGCCTGTATGGTCTCTGTTTTTTTTAAATAAGAAACGGCATTCTTCAAATAATGGAAATCATCTGTAAAAAGAGATGGCATCTCCTTTGTTTTTTCGTCTGACGTTATTCCTGAAGGTACCTGGGTTTCCCCCATGAGGATCTTTAATGGATCAAAAGATGCTGTTGCCGTTTTATCCAGGGTCTCTTCAAATTCAACCTCATTCTTTCCCTGCTCAATGGCCTCAGCCGTGATTTTTTCTTCTGCATCGATGTCGTACACGCCCATCAGAGCGGATGGATCTCCTATGTTTTTTACGGCCTCGTCATCCTTTTTAATCAGAAGCTCAAGAATACGCATGTCCCCTTTAATTTTCGGGTTTTCACTCTGGTTGACAAGATATAGAATGTAAGGGGTTTTATCTTGCCCGTACCGGTCGATCCGGCCATTTCTCTGCTGAAACACCATGAGGGACCATGGGATATCAAAATGGATCAGATGATGACTGAGATAATGAAGATTGATACCTTCTGAAGCCACATCCGATGCAATGAGGAGCTTGACAGGGCTTTCTTCTTTGCCGAAATTTTCAACAACATTCTGTTGCTCTACATCAGACATGCCGCCATACAGTATTTCAACCTGGTTGTCTTTTAATCTTAAGTCGCTGGGTAAGTTTTCATGTAGAAAATGTAAAGTCTCAATCCGTTCTGTAAAGATCACAAGCCTTTCATCATGAGCATTTCCTGTCCAGCCGAATCCGTGTTTTTTGTCTTTAACAGCTGATATGAGTTTTTGGTATTTTGAGAATTTATCAACTGGAATATTTTCAATTGCTGATGCAAGATCTACAAGCTTAGCGATATCCTTCTGAGCCGGTAAAGATTCATCTTTTTCCAGCTTTTTTATCCGGTTGCGTATCGTGGCAAGGCATGCTGCAGGGCTTGAAAAAAAGGCCTTTTCAAGAGTAGTTTTGAATAATTGAGATCCACTTCTTCG
>JAOZRF010000030.1:0-3831 GCA_029940245.1 Desulfobacula sp. | reverse complement strand
CAAAGATATCAAATGCGGCTTCCTCTTCTGCTGATGCTTGGCAGTATGCTTTACTGATTTCTCTTGTTTTAAAAGCGTTTTTTACCTGGTCCTGGATGTCTTTTTTAAAACGGCGGATAAACAGCCCTTTAATGTCATCCGGCCCATAGTCCTCCGGATTGGCAATAGCTGTGGGATCAAGCATGTTCATCAGACTTGCAAAGCTCCTTGCTTTACCGTCATGGGGAGTTGCAGACAACATGATCAAGGTGTCTGATCTACCTGACAACAGTTTTGCAAGTTTCGCCCTCTGGGAAAATCCTTTTCCCCGTTGGGCAACATTATGGGCCTCATCAATAACGATGATATCCCAGAAAGCACTCTCAAGATGAGTTCGATATTCCGCATCCTGTTTTAACGTATCAATGGAAATGATGGCTTTATCATAATAATAGAAGGGATTATGGTTCGTGGGAATTCTTGATCTCACTCTTTGAATCCCAACGGAATCCAGTCTTACCAGAGGGATGGTGAACCGGCTCCACATTTCTTTTTGAAACTGGGTGAGCATGCTTTTTACAGCCAGAACCAGAATCCGTTTCCCTTTACCCCTCCTGATAAGTTCGCTGACCAGGATACCGCATGCCAGGGTTTTTCCAAGCCCAACTGCATCGGCAATAAGTATCCTCTGGCGAGGCTGTTCCAATGCCTGAATAGCCGGATCAAGCTGGTAAGGAACTGAGTCCATGGCAGCTTTATGCCCAATATAAAGGTTTTCATCCGTTGGAGGGGTTTGCCTGAGCAGACTTTCAATATATAAAAATGATTTTTGATAAGAACTGGAATGATCCGGCACGAGCTTGGTATCAACCGGATCAAGTATTTCAATATTTTTATCTATTTCATCAAGGAAAATTGCCTCTTTATCTTTGACCAGTTCGGTAATGCCAATTACGGATATTGCATGGCCGCCTGTTGATGTTTTGTCTACTTTCCGGACCAACCATTCTGCATCCCTGATTACAACTCTTGCCCCTGGGGATACACATGTCGTTTTATGGCTCATAGGGCTTCCTTATTCCTGTCAATAAAATTCAAATTCAAGTTTTAAACCATATGCACACAAGTACTACTAAGAAATCCACCAGATAAGGTCAATACATAAAAAACATCAAATTACTTAAGAAAACAGCCGATCCTGTAATAAATATGATCGCTGTTCTTAAAATATAGTTTTCCAAAACAAAATTATACACTAAGTATTTGTATTAAAAGTCATACTCTTCAAAGTCATCAAAGGATTCACATTCATCACAACCGTATTCAGAAAAGCCGGATTTTTCAGAATGTTTTGTCTCTTCCAATTCCGGATCGAAAAATAAGGGAATAATGTAATCTTTGTGTTCTCGATTGGCATTATTTTTACTGGTTGCGCCAATGATGAACAGAACGAACAGTCCAACAATGATTTCAATCATAATGACCTTTCCTTTATCACTGCTATAATCGATACCGTCTTCTTTGTGAAAATCTGTGCAGTTTTGCTCCTTGTCTGTTCATAGTGGCTTTTGTAAATACCGACATGTGAGGGATCTGATTCTCATGGCACAGGGCAAAACCTGTAATTTTTTTTGTTTCAAGCCTGCAATCCATTCCTTCTCCAACCGATTTTTGTGCTTCTACAGGGGCTTTTGCTGAATTCTTGATAAAGGTTGTCAGTTTGCTTTTCAGGACTTTATACTCTTTCCCTTCCTGATAACGATCAATTGCATCAAGTGCATAACTTCCAATGAGTTTTTTAAAAACCGCTGAAAATGTTTCCGGCTTTCCAAAGCAGTCCATTCCTGCAATCTCACCATTGATCATGAACGCCGCACCAATCTGTAAATCAATGTTGTTAAATCCATTCAAATATTCTTCTAATACAGGTTTTTCCTTTTCATAAATTTCGCTCATGGCCATGCTGGGTGAGATGGCCTCATGTCTTTGTGCTTTTTCTGAAATGCCTTCCCATAATGCATTTTGATCAGAGTTGAATTTCCCTTCTTCCCGGACTGAATAATTTACCTGCTGGGATTTCATGGCTCTCAGACTTGAGGACATGATTCGTTCTTTTGAAGAAAAACCTGATGAACTATAAGACCACCGTCCTTGCTCAACACAGCTTACTGGAATAATAATTGTAGTACTCCCGGGCACCAGGATCGTCGTGTTGACAATCCTGTTCTGTTTTGCCCCAACAAGTTCTTCTCCGTCTAAAAGAAGAACCATTGTAGGGGATTTATTTACGACCTTAAGCTCAGGTACAGATCCATCCTTGTCAATCTCTTGGATCTCGATCGAATTTTGATTTAATGCTTCATCCAGGGTTAGATAATCAAACGTAACGGAATAATTTGAAAGAAGTGGGTAAATCGCAAGGTTTTTAAAAGATTGTTTTCGGCCTATTTTCAGCTCTTCAAAGAATGCTGCAATGATTTTTTCCATATTCTTTTGCCTCCCTTTTATTAAATATACCTCATTTAATAGCACCCCTTTTTGACACATCCGGTCACAACTCCAGCAAAAAAAATCAGAATGCCGATGACGAATCTATGAATAACATTGCATAGTTTTTTTCAGAGTGTATTATTGGCTGATAACAATCATAATTCTAAGGGGTTGCAAAAATGGCTCGTGGGGAACAGTTGGGAAGACAATGGGTGATTCTTCAGATGCTTATAACATCTACTGATGGGAAATCTGTTTCAGACCTTTCTAAAAAAGTCAATTGCCACTCCAGGACGGTCTATCGGGATCTGGAGGCGCTCCAGATAGCTGGTTTCCCAATTTATACGGAAAAAAAAGAAGGGAAAACATTCTGGTGTATTCTTGAGACTGCCAAAAAGAAAGCCCCCATTCCACTGAGTTTATCCGAGCTGATGGCGCTTTATTTCGGTCGGGATATGTTGAATGTTTTGAAAAACACAATTTTTCATGATTCACTTAAATCCCTCTTCAACAAAATCAAAAAGACACTTCCTGTTGAATACATCTCTTTTCTTGAGCAGTTTGAAAAAAACATTAAGGTAGGGCAACATCCATACAAATTATATACTGGGTTTAAGGACACATTAAACAAAGTTAATCTGGCAGTGGAAGCAAGAAAATATGTTGATATCTCCTATTTTACAATGAGCAGGAATAAAAATACGAGACGGAAAGTTGCCCCTTACAATATTTGGTTTTTTGACGGTACATTTTACCTGGTCGGATTGTGCATGAAACGGGAAGAAATAAGAACATTTGCCTTTGACCGGATTAGTACCCTTGAAATAACTGGAGAAATCTTTAAGCGACCTGATGATTTTTCTGTTGAGGAATATATGCGACCAAGTTTTGGTGTTTTTCATGGGGAAACCGCCAGAGTAAAAATTAGGTTCGCCTCTGAAGCTGTAGGATACGTCAAAGAAAAAATCTGGCATGAATCACAAATTATTTCTGACCAGAAAGACGGATCAATTATTTTTGAGGCAGAAGTTGCTGGAACCGATGAAATAAAAATCTGGGTTATGGGATGGGGTGCAAAAGCGAAGGTAGTTGAACCGGAATCTTTGAAAATCGAAATTAAGTCGGAAATTGATTCATTAGTGTTATTGTATGATTAAAATAGATAGACCAGATAATTGCGGTAAAGACATCAGCCTTCTTTTTCATTGATTTTATCTCTTAATTTTCCAGCACATTTAAATGTAACAACTCTCCTTTTCTTTAGCATCATAGTACCACCAGTCTCTGGGTTTATTACCTTTCTTGGTGATTTCTGATTTATATTAAAATGTTTGGAATTAGAATTACATTTTTTAAAATAAT
>JAOZRF010000029.1 GCA_029940245.1 Desulfobacula sp. | reverse complement strand
GTGTTGGCGAGGAGAAATTTATTGGAAAAGGCGTTTCCTCATGTGCCACCTGTGATGCAGCTTTTTTTAAAGAAAAAATCGTTGTTGCTGTGGGCGGAGGAGATACGGCAGTCCAGGAAGCCATATTCCTGACAAAATTTGCCAAAAAAGTATATCTTATCCACAGAAGAGATGAGCTGCGTGCTGCAAAAATACTCCAGGAACGCGCGTTTAAAAACGACAAACTTGAAATTATATGGGACAGCGTTGTAACAGGCTTAAGCGGTTTTTTTGGTGTAGAAAATGTTATGATAAAAAACGTTAAAACCAATGAAGAAAAAACCTTAAAAGCTGATGGCTGTTTTATATGGGTTGGCATTTTACCAAACACTTCATTTTTAAATGATGCCGTTAAAACAGATGAGTTTGGATTTATTCTTACGGACACAAAAATGCAGACGTCTGTTCCGGGCGTATTTGCTGTGGGTGATGTAAGAGATACACCGTTAAGGCAAATATCAACAGCAGTAGGTGATGCTGCAATTGCTGCTGTTTCTACAGAACATTTTATTGAGAACCTATAATGATAAAAAAAAATTTTTTACTCTTTGCTATTGTTTTCCTGCTTTCCAGCTGTGGGCTGTTTGAAAGCTCACATGAAATGGGAAAAACTGCTGAAGAGCTTGTTGCAGAAGGATCGTCCGCCTTTGTTTCAGGTAACTATAAAGATGCGGTAAAAGCATATACGGATTTAAAGGACTGGTATCCATTCAGCAAGTATGCCATTTTAGCTGAGCTGAAAATTGCAGATGCCAATTATCAGCTTAAACAATATGATGAAGCAATCATTGCCTATGAGGCATTTGAAAAAATGCATCCAAAAAATGATGCCATTCCTTATGTTATTTATAGCTCCGGGCTTTGCTGGTTTGACCAACTGGATACCGTGGACAGAGACCAGACGCCGGCTAAAAACAGCATGCTCCTGTTCAAACGTCTTATTAACCAATACCCGGCAAGTGAATATGCCCAGAAAGCAAAGGAAAAAATTCAAAGGTGTTTGGAAAATCTTTCAGGCCATGAATTATATGTGGCCGATTTCTATTACAAAACAAAACAATATACGTCTGCATTAGCAAGATATGAGTCTCTTGTCATGAATTTTCCTGGCTCAAAAGAAAGCAAAGAAGCATTGAATAAAATTCTTAAGTGCAAGGAATTAGCAAACAAAAATAAATAAAATTTCTTTACTTTTATTTATTTTTAATATATTTATCTTGGATTATTATTTTGTTAAAAAGATTTTTTTTAGGAGTGTAAAAATGGCTAAAGAATGTGCAATTTGTGGGAAAAAACCAATGGTTGGCAATAATGTCAGTCATGCTCATAATCTTAACAAAAGACGATTTAATCCCAATCTTCAAAAAGTTCGTGCAATGATTAAACAAGGTTGCGTTAGAAAAATAGATGTTTGTACCAGTTGCATTAAAGCAGGAAAAGTAACAAAAGCAGCCTGAATAAATTCCTTTCTGGTTCATTTCAATTATACAAACATTCTGGTTCAGGCAGTTTACCCAAAATAGCCTGAACCTTTATTTTTTAACCTGTTTGCAATAATTTTACTGCTGGTTCAGCGCCTGTGAATATGATTGATTTATTCGGATCTGACAATTCGTTTGACATCTGTTACTTTTTTTACTTTTCTGATATCTGACATGACTTTTCGAAGCTGATCCGTACTTTCAACCTGGATGGTAAAATAAAATAGACCAAGGCCTGTTTCCTGGGTTTCTGTTTTAGCATTTAAGATATTTGATTTATGTTTGCTGATCACTGCGGCAATATCTGCTAAAAGCCCAAACCTGTCCTCTGTTCTGACCTTGAGACTGGCAGGATATGATTCTGTGAAATCATTACTCCATTGGACTTCAATCTTACGTTCATTGCTCATTTTCATGACATTCACACACCCTTTCCGGTGAATGGTCACACCCTGGCCCTGGGTTATATAACCTACGATGGGATCACCCGGAAGCGGGTTGCAGCATTTTGAAAACCGAACAAGAATATCATTCAGCCCTTTTACAACTATGCCAGTACTGTCTTTTTTCTTTTGTTTTCCGATCAGTCTCTGAAGAAGACTTTTTTCTTTAGCTTCCTGTTTTTCAAGTTCAGGTAAAGCTTTGTTTAAAAGCTGCAAAGGAGTCAGCTTGCCAAAGCCCACATGGGCGATCAGGTCATCAATAGTTTTAAAGCCATAGGTATCGGCAACCTTTTTGATCTCTCCAGATTTAACCAGGGCATTAAAATTCTGATTTTTCTTTTTAAATGTCTTTTCACATATTTCTCTTCCTAAAGAATAACTTCTCTCTTTTTCCCGGGCATTGATCCATCCCCTGATTTTAGCTCTGGCCTTTACTGTCTTCACAAAATTGAGCCAGTCAGGACTAGGGGAATGGCCTTTTGTTGTGATAATTTCTATTTTATCTCCTGTATTTAATTGATGGGTCAGGGGCACCAGTTTCCCGTTGACTTTTGCACCTGTGCACTCGGCACCCACTTCACTATGTATAAGATAAGCAAAATCTACCGGGGTGGCTTTTTTAGGAAGGGTTTTGATCTCGCCCTGGGGCGTGAACACATATATTTCAGCAGGATACAGATCAATGCGCACATTTTCTAAAAATTCATCCGGGTCATTATAATTTTCCTGATTTTCCACAAGTTTTTTTATCCAGGAAAACAATTCTCCGGCACTCTTATCAACCTTTGTACCCTCTTTATAACTCCAATGAGCGGCAATCCCGGATTCTGCAATCTGATCCATATCATAGGTACGAATCTGTATTTCAACCCGCTCGCCCTTTGGGCCCACAACCGTGGTATGAATTGATTGATACATATTGGGTTTGGGATTGCCGATATAATCTTTAATTTTGTTGTAAATCGGCTTCCATAAAGAATGGATGGCACCCAGGGCAGCATAGCAATTGGGAATAGTATCCAGGATAAGTCTGAATGCAATTATATCATATACCTCATCAAATTCAAGCTTCTGGGATATCATTTTCTGATAAATGCTGTAAAGCTGCTTGTATCTGCCTTTTATTTCACATTTCAGCCCCATTTCCCTCATCTTATCTGTCAGCGTCTCTTTTACGTGTTTAATGTACTCTTCTTTTTCATCCTTTGCTTTATTCACAAGGGCATCAATACGTTCATACTCATCCCTTAAGGTATAATAAAACCCCATTTCCTCCAATTCATACTTTATCCAGAAGATGCCCAGACGGGCGGCTATCGGGGCATAGATATCCAGGGTTTCCTGGGCAATTGCTGCCTGTTTCTCAGGGTTCTGATGATAGTTTAAGGTTCTCATATTATGAATTCTATCCGCAAGTTTGATGAGAACCACCCGGATATCATCTGCCATGGCAAGAATCATTTTTCGCAAACTTTCTGCCTGCTGGGCTATTTTAGTTGAAAATGGCAGGGCTGAAAGTTTTGTTACACCGGAAACGATATGGGCAACACCCGGCCCAAAAATCTTTTCAATATCTTCTCTGGTTGCCGGGGTGTCTTCAATAACATCGTGCAGGAGGGCTGCGGCAATGCTCTCAACATCCAGTCGCATGTCTGCTAAAATATCAGCCACCTCAAGAGGATGGGACAGATAGGGTTCCCCGGAAAGTCGTGTCTGGCCGTCATGAACCCTTGCCGAATAAATATAGGCTCGATCAATGATATCCAGATCCCCACCGGGATTATATGCTTCGATTTTATCCAGTATGTCGGTAATTCTAATCATAGACAATACTTAATACGCTTTTGCAAAAAGTACCCTTCTTGAGCTTGCGCTATCACAGGAAATGCACTTACCCTCTTCTATAGGGCTGTCAAAGGGAATACACCGGATGGTGACGGACAAATCATTTTTTATTTTTTCTTCACATTTTTCAGATCCACACCAATGGGCCATGACAAAAGCACCGTTATTATATCCGCTGGTGTTTTTATACAGCTTGTAAAACTCTTTTTTATCATCAATTTCAAAGGTATGTTCTTTTTGATGGTTAACTGCCCTGTTAAAGATATTATCCTGAATATTGTCCAGAATATCTGTGATCTGATCGATAAATGCTTCTCTGTTCATGGATTGTTTCTGACTTGCAGGCTCATCTCTTCTGGCCATAAAAACACTATTTTTTTCAATATCCCTGGGGCCTATCTCAATCCGGACAGGAACACCTTTCTTTACCCAGTCCCACCCCCTTGCACCGCCGATATCCCGATCATCAATTTCAACATTAAGCTTTCTTTCATGAAATAATTTTTCTTCCAGCACATCTTTAAGGCCCTGGACACTTTCCATGATGATTCGACGATCTTCACCTTTTTTGAAAATCGGAAGAATGACGACATGGGCCGGAGCCACCCGTGGCGGAAGCACTAGACCATCATCATCCGAGTGCACCATAATCATCCCACCAATCATCCGGGTGGAACTTCCCCAGGATGTGGTCCAGGCATAGGCTTCTTCGCCTTCCTCATTCTGAAATTTAATACCAGATCCCCTGGCAAAATTCTGACCCAGGAAATGAGACGTACCGGCCTGAAGCGCTCTCTTATCCTGCATCATGGCTTCAATACAGATGGTATCATCAGCCCCGGGAAATCGTTCTGAAACAGTCTTTCTGCCCCGGATCACGGGCATGGCCAGATATTCTTCAACAAATTTTGTATAGACATCCAGCATGAGCATGGTTCGCTCTTTTGCTTCGGCCTCTGTGGCATGGGCAGTATGACCTTCCTGCCATAAAAATTCACTGGTTCTTAAAAACATCCGGGTTCTCATCTCCCATCGAACCACATTGGCCCACTGATTTAAAAGAAGGGGAAGATCTCTGTAACTTGATGTCCATCTGGCCATGGATTCCCCAATAATGGTTTCCGATGTAGGGCGGACAATTAATGGTTCTGCAAGCTTTCCTGCTGGTTTTAAACCCCCCTTACCATCCTTTTCAAGCCTGTGGTGGGTGACGACAGCACACTCTTTGGCAAACCCTTCAACATGCTCTGCCTCTTTTTCCAGATAACTCAAAGGAATAAACAAGGGGAAATAAGCATTTTTTACCCCGGTTTCCTTAAACAGTATATCCATATTGTACACGATATTTTCCCAAAGCGCATATCCCCATGGTTTTATCACCATGCATCCCCTGACAGGTGAATTTTCAGCCATATCTGAAGCCTTAACCACTTCCTGATACCAGGCTGAATAGTCTTGTTCCCGGGTTGGTGAGATTGCTGCCTTATTCTTTTTTGCCATTCAATTCCTCCGAAGTCTTTGTCATATTATCAATTTCGCCCAACAATTGGTCCACAAGTTGATCCTGGTTTATTTTCCGGATCACTTTTCCTTTCTTAAATAGAATCCCCATGCCATCACCGCCTGCAATACCTATATCGGCTTCTTTTGCTTCACCAGGACCATTTACAATGCATCCCATAATAGCAACTTTAATCTGGGAAGGATGTTCAAGTAAAGCTTTTTCTACTTGCTCGGCAATTTTAAAAAGATCGATCTTACACCGGCCACAGGTAGGACATGAAATAAGTTCCGGCCCCCGGCTTCTGATTCCTAAAGCCCTTAAGATCTCAAACCCTGTCCTGATTTCTTCAATGGGATCCCTTGTCAATGAGACCCGGATAGTATCACCAAGGCCCTGGGCCAACAACATACCGATGCCAATGGCTGATTTTGTAATGCCGGCATAAAGCCCACCTGCCTCTGTTACCCCGACATGAAACGGCACATTGGTTTTTGAAGATAATAATTGGTAAGCTTTCACCGTTCTTGAAACATCTGAGGCTTTCAGGGAAACCTTGATGTCGTGAAAATTTAACTCTTCGAGAATTGTTATATTACGGATTGCGCTTTCCACCATAGCCTCGGCCGTTGTTCCAAGGCGCTGTTCAATCTGCTTTTCAAGGGAACCTGCATTCACACCGATTCTTATGGAGATGCCATGATCTTTTGCACAATCCACAACAGCCCTGATCTTTTTTGTTTCCCCGATATTGCCGGGATTTATTCTTAACGCATCTGCACCTGCCTTTGCAGATGCCAGGGCCAGCCTGTAATCAAAATGAATATCTGCTATTATCGGAACGGTGATTTGCTGTTTAATCTTCTCAATGGCCAGGGCGGCTTCCATATCCGGAACGGCCACCCTTATGATTTCACACCCTGCCTTTTCAAGGGCGATAATCTGTCGAGTGGTGGCGTTCACATCCTGGGTCTGGGTATTGGTCATGGACTGGACACAAATGGGTGCCTTAGAACCGATCTTAACATTTCCAATACTTATTTGCCGGGTCGGTCGTCTTTTTTGAACCAAAGGCATCTTAACTTTTCCTATCATTTATAAAAATGTACAAAGCTTCTTGCAGAAAAACAAATTTCTATTTTTCGTTCAGGCACTGATCTAATTAAGTGGCAGAACAAAAGTAAACCGACTTCCTTTATCTTGTCCTTCACTTTCCACCCAGATTTTTCCTTTGTGGAGTTCCACAAACTTACGGCTCATTGCAAGTCCCAATCCAGTTCCAGAAAACGGTCTTTTTGAGGACATATCCACCTGTTCAAATATGGAAAAAACTCTTTCCTGATCTTCAGATTTGACGCCAACACCTGTGTCTGATACGGAAATTTGAAGAAAATTCATTTCCATATCCAATAAAGGTACGAAGGTGTTTTGTTCTCCAGAACCCGGAACTTGTAAATCGGAACCCATCCGTGTCTTTGCATCAAGAACAATCGAGCCCCCAATGGGTGTGAATTTCACAGCATTGTTTAGAAGGTTAAGGACTATTTGTTTCAATTTCTCCTGATCCGCGGTTATGGGTCGCATATCCGGCTGTAGATCTAATGTAATGGAAATTTCTTTTTTTTCAGCCATTGCCAGGATCATATTTACTGCACCTTGCAATTCATCCTTGATGTTAAACGCTGATAATTTCAATTGCACACTCTGTGTTTCAATTTTTGCAAGCTCAAGAATTCCTTTTACCAGCCTCATAAGGTATTGCCCGCTTTCCATCACATTCTGGATATATTTTATCTGTTTTTCATTCAGTTCTCCATGGGTCTTGGTGTTCAATAGCTGGGAAAACCCGATAACCGCATTGAGTGGAGTGAGAAATTCATGGCTCATATTGGCAAGGAATCGGCTTTTGGCCATACTGGCTGCCTCTGCCTGTTTCTTTGCAGTTTTAAGTGCGGCCTCAATTTTTTTTCTTTCCGCGATTTCCTCGATGCTGTTCTGAAGTGCTTGGTTGGATGCCTGGAAATTATCCATTAGTTTATTAAAAGATTTTGTAATCTCATGCAGCTCATCCGTGTCTTTTTGTCCTTCCCGAACATATTGTTCCCCTTGTCCAGAATTCTTCATAAGATTTTGGATCATAAAAATCCGATCAAAGACCTGTCTGAGCAGCAGCAGCCCGCCCAGAATAAGACATAGCACTGCGAGAATAATCACAAGCTGATTGATATCAAACGCGACGGGTTTTTGATAAAAAATATAAACTATACAGAAGGCGGGTAGAAGAAAAATCAGTGCTTCAATGATAATCAGTTTTTTTTTCAATGAATTCTGTCCATTATAGGACTTTTCAATACCATTGTTTCCCATCGGACCCCCTCCTGTTTTACAGATAGACTGAATATGCCTTGAAGATAAACAGCCCTTTTACAGAGTTGCTTTAAACACTTCTATGGGTTTACTCAACCCTTTTAACGTCTTTCTCCCGATGGACTGGAAACAAAATTGCTCCGGGTTAATAGATTTCAGGGTTGTTTCGGTAAAAAGAACTTGAAACTTATCGGCAAGTCCACAAAGACGAGCCGCTATATTGACAGTGTTTCCGATAATGGTATAATCCCTGAAAAATTCATTGCCCAGGCTACCCAGATAAATGTTGCCTGTATTGATGCCAATACCCACATTAAACAAGTCAGATTCTCCCTTATCTCCTGATTCCGACAATTCCTGGATGATCTCAAGCGCACACCCAATGGCGTTAGCACCCATATCCGGGCCGTCAAATATAGCCATAACCTCGTCACCGTTGAGCTTTTCAATAATTCCTTTATATTTTTCAATAATTCTAAGCTGCTTTCCAATATTGATATTCAGTTTAGCAAAGACATCTGCCGGGGCCATTCCTTCTGCAATTTGGGTGAATCCTCGAATATCAGAAAACAGGATGGTCACATAGGCATCCCGATCTGTCGGCTCTGCCTGGTCATGTTGAATTTCATTCTCAACCATTCTCCGTGTTGATAAAGAGACGTACCGGGACAACTCTGCTTTTGTCTTTGCCAATTCGTCATATAATACTTTGACGCGCAGACAGGAAAGAATTCTTGCAAGCAATTCTGCTATTTCAAAGGGTTTACAAATGTAGTCATCTCCGCCCGCACCCAAACCCTCTATGACGTTTTCTTGTTCGAGTTCACTTGCCGTTATATAGATGATAGGAATATATGGTAAAGACTTGTTTTCCCTAATCTTGCGGCATACCTCATAACCGTTCATTCCAGGCATCATGACATCTAACAGAATCAGATCTGGAGGGTCATTAAAGACTTTATCAAGGGCTTCTTCACCGCTTTCAGCAGAATCAACAATATATCCTTCCGGAATGAGGATCTCTTTCAAAAGCTCGATATTCATTGGAAGATCATCCACAACCAGTATTCTTGCAGCCATACGTTTAATCCTCATCCTAATTATTTTCAGCACCGATGATGGTGAATTTTGACGATTCTTGCATTGGAAACACCATGGGTTCAACTGTAAGATAAGATGTGGGTTTTTGTCAAGTTCTAAGATTACCGTAAGGCAAACAGCCTTCCTCTGGCGAGTATAGAAAGTTCTGTGTTTTGATTCACTTATTATTAATCTCTGGAGCAATATTATTAAAACCCTTTGAAAGAAAACTTAAGGACCGGTTCAGATTTTCAAGATTAAACACTTCAAGACTGACCACCCCCGTAAAATTTTTCAGAATCATTTGAACCTGCCTGAAGTATTTTTCCGGTAATTTATCAAGGGAGGTGTGGTCTTTGATTGCATCATTAAAAAACTCCACGCCATGCAGATGTATAATGGTCGTCCTTGATTTGTGTTTCTCAAAAGTTTGAATAAGATCATAATTATATTTTATCTGGTGACCCACATCTATGCACACTGACAGATTCAATTCCTCCAACAGGGTTTCAATAAAGGAAAAAGGGTAATCAAGCGTTTCAATGGAAATAATATTGGGGTCAACAATATATTTCAACAGGTCTTCCAGGCCCTGGCGGGTAGCCTTTAGCCATTTTTCAAGTTTTTCTTGATTTTTCATATTTTTTTTTATATCCCGCGGCATCTCAAGGTGAAGTGTGTGGGTTGTGGGGGTTAAAGGGTCAAAAAGATCCATCACCTTTAAAAGTGTATCCCTGGCTCTCTGTCTTTTTTCCAAAGATTCACAGGTCAGACTCACATCAATGGGAAGATGAATATTATAGGTAAAATTATTTTTTTGGGATAAATATAAAAGTTCTTTCACATCATCCTTTGATGGCAATACAAAGGCCGGCTGACTTTCAAAAATAAGCAGTTCAATTTCATCAAAAAATGGACCCAGTTTTTTTACATTGGGAATGATATGATCCGGAAAAATAAAAGAAGTCGTGCCAAGCTTGAAAAGTTTGTCAAAAATCATGGCTTAACCTGAAAAATAAAAACAATAAAACAGGAAATAAGCGCGGCTAAAAATGAGGCAAGCATCATCAGGTCACAGGCCTGTTTTATGCTTTCTTTTTCAGGATCTTGAAATTGTCTTCCAATATAAGGCTTTTCAACCAGTTTGCCATGATACATATTTGGACCGCCAAGCTTTATTTTAAGCGCTCCTGCAAAAGCCGCTTCCGGATATCCTGAATTGGGACTTTTGTTAAGGCAGCCCTGGGAAAATCCTGTCTTGAATGCAAAAACCCCTTTTTCCAACGAAAAGAAAGCCGCACTTAAAGAAATGATCAAAACAGAGATCCGTGCCGGGATAAAATTGGCCACATCATCCATTCTGGCAGAGGGTCGTCCAAAAAGAATATACCTATCATTTTTATACCCCACCATTGAATCCAGAGTATTGACCATTTTATAGGCAAGTGCCAATGGCACCCCACCTAACAGGGTAAAAAACAAGGGAGATAAAAATCCATCCATAAAATTTTCAGCCACGGTTTCCACACTGGCCCGGGTCACTCCTCGTTGATCCAGAATTTCTGTGTTTCTGCCCACAATATAAGAAACCTTTTTTCGGGCTTTTTTCATATCATTCTCCTGTAGGGCCTGGAAAACATTTATTGCCGCCTTTTCCAGGCTTGCTGATGAAAAACAAAAAAAAAGCAGAACCACCTGGACAAAATTTCCAAAAACAGGATGAATATAGATACTCGCTTTTATTATAAAAAAAGCAATAAGCCATGTAGATAAAATCAGACAGGCCGCAAAGAAAAAGCCTGAAACCAGAGGATGTTTAAAAACGCTTCTGAATTGGCCTTCAAAAAAACTGATGGCTTTTCCCATGTAAATCACGGGATGGGGCAATATTTTGGGATCGCCAAAGACAAAATCAAGGATAAATGCTGCAAAAATAACATACCATTGAATTTCAATCATTTTTCACGGCCTGTTTTATCAATTCTGCCAGATGTTCATTGATCTGTCTTTCCTTTAAAGAAAATCTAATATGTTTATCAGACAGTCCAACAAAATTGGAGCAGTCCCTGATCAGTATTTTATGACTGCCAAGTTTCTCACAAAAATCCTTTGAAGTTGCACCATTTGTTAAACTGGCCAGAATAAAATACGTGCTTGTTTCAAAGAAATTGATACCTTTTGTACCCTTAAGCGTTTCAAGGAATACACGCTTTTCCTCCTTGATATACGCTCTTGTTTTCCGCAAAAAGGGCTCTATTCTTTCAGGATAATCAAAAATATACTCGATAACTGCCTGGGCCAGGGCATTCACACTCCAGGGCTGATAAAAGGCCATGATTTTTCGGCAAAGCCCCTGGGCACCACTTAAAAATCCCGTGCGAAGTCCGGGAATCCGGAATATTTTAGACATTGAAGAAAGAACAATCAAATTTTCATATTCAGGTTTAGATACCAGGGAATATTCATTGGCATGATCCACAAAGGGAAGATAGGATTCATCAACAATAAAAACAGTTTTTTTGTGTTTTTGGATCAAATATTCCAGTTTTTCCTGTAAAATAAGTGCTCCCGTGGGATTGTTGGGATTACATATAAATATAGTATCTGCCTTTTCTGCCATCGTGGAAACCTCATCAATATCCAGATCAAATTGACTCGACTCCTTTGCAATGCAATGCTTAAAATCAATTTTATGCATTAGACAGGCATCTTTGTAATCTGAATACGTGGGACCGGCAATGATGACTTTTTTGGAACCAAGCGCTTTGGGGATGGTATAAATAAACCAGGTTGTGCCATTGCCTGCCACAACATTTGTTTGATCTATCCCATGAAAGTCAGCAAACCCTTTTCGCATGGTCAAAGCATCCGGTTCTGGAAGAGATCTTATTTTAATAAGATTGTCTACAATAACTTGTTCTATGGTTTCAGGTGGCCCCAGAGGATTTAAATTACAGCTCATATCAATAATATCATCAACCGCACAGCCTAATTTTTTTGCCAGATCCTGAATATTACCGCCATGGCCGATAATCATTGAATGCTTCCTTTTACGTGTGACCTTCAGGTTACGTGTGAATTTTAACCTAAAGGTCACACGCAGGTTAAAGTATTAATGCCCCTGTTGCTAAAAATAAAACAGCTTCCATTACCTCGTTCAATGCCCCCAGCATATCCCCCGTGATACAATTGAGTTTTTTTTTATAAAATCCCAATACCAGGAACAGGGTAACTAAAAAAACAAGATTCAAAACCAGACCTTTCCAGCCTAAAAAAAGAGAAATGATCACTGGAATCAACACAAAGAAAAAATCTTTTAAGCCAATACCTTTTTCAAAAAAATCAAGCCCCGTTCCCGTTTCTTTTCTGCCGTACTCTAAAAATCGGATACCAAATATCATTGCCGAACGAGAATAAGAGGGAACAATCAACAGCAAGGCTAATGTTTGAAAATAGGTTCCACTTGTTTTGACAGAATAAATTCCAGCTATTTTAATTACCAGGACGCAAAAAATGACCACAAGTCCCATCATACCTGTTCTGCTGTCTTTCATAATCTCCAGCGCTTTTTGTCTGGATCTATGACTGAACAAGCCGTCTGCTGCGTCGCCCAGGCCGTCGAGATGGAATGCCCCCGTCACAACAACGAGAAAAACAACATCTAAGATGGCCACCACAAAATCAGACCAGAGGGGTGTAATGCACAGGTCAAATACCAGAAGCAGGCCTCCCAGTATCAGTCCGACAACGGGGAAAAACCTGATCATGCCCAGAGGAGAATAGACCACATTTTTTCCTGCCGGAAGAATGGTGATAAACAAAATTGCAGATCTTAAATCCGTAAAAAATTTTCCCATTATCATTCGTCTTTTATAATTTAAATATAGTGTCCTGCATTTTAAGATGCCGGCTTTATCTGAACATTAATTCCAGCTATTGTCATAACCACTGTATCGGCAACTTTTGCCATCCTTTGATTGACAAACCCGGCAAAATCCCTGAATTGCCTGGCAAGTTTATTTTCCGGGACAATACCACACCCAACCTCATTGGAAACCAGAAAAACAGGGCACTCGCACTGTTCAAGAGACGCTTCCAGATGCATGATGGCCGTATCAATTTGAGCAGGGACATAGGAATGAAACAATAGATTGGATACCCAGAGTGTCAGGCAATCCACCAGGATGACGCAGGCTTTGGGGGAATATTGATTAATTTTTTCATGAATTTTAACGGGCTCTTCAATGGTATACCATCCTTCTCCCCGCTCCTGTTGATGATTTTCCACCCGTTTTTCCATTTCAACGTCCA
>JAOZRF010000377.1 GCA_029940245.1 Desulfobacula sp. | reverse complement strand
AAATAACGATATTTTGTCCTTCTGGGAGCCAAATGCATCAAGTTATGAAGACCGCGTGAATGCGTTGATTATAGCTTATGCAAAGGGATTCAAGACCTCTGTTAGCATTGAACCCATGCTGGACCCAGGTGATATTAAAGGTCTGGTTGAGGACCTTCGTGATTTTACTACTGACTCCATGTGGATTGGCCCTGTCAAAATGATCAGGAAGCGTACCAGGATAGACAGTGATGAAATAGAAAAAGAGGTACAGAAGATAGAGGCTGGGCAGACCCCTGAAAAACTGCTTGAGGTTTATAACCTTTACAAAAATGACCCGTTGATAAAATGGAAAGGTCATTTCAGAAAATTGTTAAGAAAAATTGGGGTTGAGGTCCCTGAACAAAAAGATGACTGGCGTGATAGGCTGTAACATATAGCACCCTGACAGATCTGGCAGGCATTCTTTTTCAGGGGGTGTCTGCCGGATTATCCCTGCTTTCTCAAGAAACTATCCAAAGCTTCAATCAGTACTCCCGCCACACTTGTTTTGTTCTCTTTGGCATACCTTTCAATTCTTTCAACAATCTGACAAGGTAACTCGATGGTTAAGCTTTGGGTAGGATCTTGGCACTGATCATTTGTTTCTTCTGTCATCATAATTCCTTTACAATATTTGGCCTACCAATTTTTTGCATGTTTTCTGCCCTAATGCAATGAAAAAGAAAGTGCGTGTTACAGAGTGCCTGTAATATGTAATTACACGATTACAGGCGTAATTTGAATTTCATCATAAAACATCAAGTTTTGATGCTATCGGTAATGGTTACAGGTGATTTTAGTGTAACGAAATCGATGTAATTCTTGTAATTCAGTGTATTTTTCCCCCTCACTTAAATCTTTTTTTTCACCGCTTAAAACTGCTTAAAACAATCTGACGTGGGTTATCATGTATTGTTGGAAAATATCTTATTGTGGTGTATGTATGAGATATAAACAGAAGGATCACGTAGTCTAAAGGTCAGACTTAAAATAAATCATAAAAAAAGAAACAATCGAAATCAAAAATAAAAGTTGGGAAATAAAGAACTTTTTGGAATACAGCCTATCCCAAAAGAGCAGGTTTAACGTTGACTACTTTCTCTTTTAGAAATAGTTTTAGGATGGCTTCCAGTTCATCTCCTCGCTCATACACACATGGTGAGACCTGAAACAGTTTACCCTGAATGTCAAACCTGTAGCTTCTAATCTTATCATCATTTACCACTATCTCGTACAATGCCGTCAAAATTTTCTCAGTATAGCCTTTACCAAACCAGTATCGAATTGTGATACTCTTATCTTCTCCTATGACAACATGCTGTAAAAATATCAATGGTTTTCCAATGGCAATTACCCCCAGTAGCGGTATTACAGCGAGTGCCAAATATACCCAGCTTCCACGAGTATCCCAGAAATAGAGAAGTAAGGACAGTAAGCAGGTAAGAAACAAAAATTTTATAATGATAGGGAGAAGAGATGGTCTAAAGGTTATTGTATCTGGCATTATTTCTCTTTTCATAGTTTCATCCCACATAGCTTATCATCCAGATCCTTCCATTCGGGAATAAATTTACCGAGTTCTTTATAGAACTCCTTCGAATGAGCTTTATGCTTGATATGAACCAGTTCATGAACAACAATGTAATCAATTAGGGTAAAGGGCAGTTTTACAGCATCAAAATTGATGATCACCTCATTGGACTTGGTACAACTTCCCCAGCGTTTGGATAATTTACGGAACTTTATATCTGTTGGTGTTAATCCCGTGGTCTGGCTCCATGACTTTATCCGTGGTGTTATTTTAATAATGGATTTTTCCCGTGAAAACTTTTCAAGGGCTTCTTTTATGGCAAGCTCCCTTTCAGTGAGATCAGGATTTACTTTGATCATGAATTTGGAATGATTGAATCTGACGCTAGCATTTTTTACACTGGCATCCTGGAGGACATCAACATAATAGCGCCTGCCCAGGTACAAAAGTCTTGATCCAGTGGCTATTTTCCCTGGTGGTATTCGCTCAACCAGTTTAAGCTTTTCGAGTATCCATTTTCCTTTCTTATGTACCGTTTCTTTGGCCTTTGTTTCATTGATTGATGGACTTTTGAGAATTACCCCATCATAAAAATCAACGGTGATATAGGCATGTTTTAACGCTTTGTCGATGACATGATTGAACTGGATTTTCTGGGTTCCGTATTTTACCGCCGGCACTGTTAATTCCTTTTAATCAGATCCACGAGTGAAACTGTAATGGGCTGAATATCATTTGAATCCATTTTCCCCCGGAGGACATCTTTGATATTCTTCCGCATGGATTTTTTCACCTCACCCTTGGCCTGCCAATCTGTAATGGAAAGCTCTTCTTCGATACGGTCAAAAATCTGACCGGTAATGCTCTTGGCATCATCCAGGGTGTATTCAAGGGTTTTATAGACAGCAAATTCACGGTCAGACTTAAACCCCATGCTTTCTGCTTCCTTGCTTTTATTGATAATCTTTTGCTGAATCTGATCAAATCCTTCAAAAAGTTCAATCTGGGTTATCTGATTTTTCTTTCTCATTTCAATCAGTTCTTCAAGTTTATCTGCCAGGGGTCCATAAAAGTCAGGATTGTTATCTATTTCCACTTTGATTTTATGCCGGAGCCGGTTAGAAATTTTCAACTCTTTTGATTTACCGGATTTAGTTTTGTTAATTTCCTCCTCAAATTTTTCAACATCTATGATCGACACCGGTTCATCAAGCAGAGAGATAATCCCTTTGGCTCGAAGGTGTTCGTCAATAAGCTGTTGAAGCTTTTTGCTTTCATCCTTGGATATGCGCAAGGATTTATCCATGTAGGCGTTGCTGGCTTCAAGTCTAATTTCACTGTAAAGGCTGAAATCATCTTTGTATTCAAGGGCCGATTCATCCGGCAGCACGATATTCAGAGACTTGTTAAACTTTTTCAAAAGTTCTTTGAAATCATCCCGAATGTCATCTGGTTCGAGGTAATGAACAGCCTTATCAACGTATTCCTGGCGATTCTTTATCCGGTCAATGCCCAAGCCTTGAAAGAAAGCGACAAGGCGATTGTGGCGCAATTTGAGTTTTGTTATTTCTTCACTGATATTCACCATCACATCACCAGGTTCCAATTCACCTGAAAAGATTTCCATGGCAGCAACAAGATGGTCGGTAATACCGCAATAATCAACAATTAAGCCAGCAGGTTTGGAACCCCTGGTTCGATTCACTCTGGCAATTGCTTGAAGAAGACTGTGGGCTTTTAACGGTTTATCCAAATACATAACCATGGCAACCGGCACATCATATCCAGTCAAAAGCATATCCGAAACTATCATCAGAGCATCATTATTGAATTGTTTTTTACCGGCTTTATTAAGTTGAGCCTCATCACCAAAAGGCAGTTTAAAACCTCCTATAACCTGCTTTATTTCCGTGTCAGGAGTGGCTATTTGGGTGTATTCAGT
>JAOZRF010000376.1 GCA_029940245.1 Desulfobacula sp. | reverse complement strand
GGCACTTGGGATTTTTAATTTACTCATGAACGCTTACCCCTCTTCATCAACTCCGATGGCCGATTTTAAGTCTTTTAAGTTCAGGGTAAAATAAACAAGCGGCGTGTTGATAACCACCTTTTGAGAAAGGGCTGGGTATTGTTCTATTGACCTCAGGAGATTCAGGTTGAATCCGACCTGGTGTCCTTTAAGAAACCTTTCTTTGAAGTTTGGATCCGGCCAGACTGGGCCAAAAAAAGCAACGAACGTGAAGTTATCAGGATATTATCAAACCTCTTTTCTTTAAAAGGGGAACAGGATCCACGATATGCCGTGGGAACCACTTTTTTTGATCCCGGGCTCCCAAAGCCATTGAAAGCAGTTCGGAAAAATGGAGAATCGGGATGGGATTTTCAAGGCTGCATCGAATTTCAAGATTCAGGTGACACATGGAACAGGCCGTCACCAGACACTCTGCTCCGGCTTCCATGGCCCTGGATATAATTTCATTCACAACCTTCTGGGCAATCTGAGGCTTTGCAACGGACAGGTATGTTCCGCAGCACCTTGTTCCATATCCAAAGAAGATGGGGTCAGCACCAAATTTTTTAAGGGTTTGCTCCATGATCCCGTAATAATTTTTTTCAAATCTTAAATCCGGGGGCATGGAAAGCATACAGCCATAATAGGGAGCAACTTTCAGGTGTTTTAATTTATCTTTGGGCTGGTCAATATAATCTTCCAGATTAATCCGGTTAAAAATCTCAAAAAAATGGACAATTTCAAGATCTTCATCAAATGGTTTTTCCCATAAATCTTCATACTCCTGTTTTAAGGCATTATCCTTTTTAATCTTCAAATACATGGATTTCATTCGGATCAGGCAGCTTGGGCAGGCGATCATTAAAGGGATCCCCTTTGGCGCAAGGGAAATATTTCTCATGGGAAGTTTTTCTGCCGCGTCATGGTCAATACTGTGGGCAGATGATGACCCGCAGCAGTTCCAGTCTTCAAGTTCAATAAGATCTATATTCACGCTATCACAGAATTTCAGCAGAGACATGGTATTCTCATGCCCGGATGCTTTGAGTGAACAACCTGGAAAGAAAGAAAATTTTAATCTTTCCGGTCCTTTGTTTTTTTCATTCTTTTCTGAAAATTTTTTCAATAGCTTTTTTATCCTGAATTTTTGAAGGTGTTAAATCCAGCTTTCGTTTTTTTAACATTTTAAGACCAACACCCATATCACTGAAAAAATCCATTTTCTTGAACTTATACCGCATCATAATCTCAAGCTTATGGGTTCTTCCATATTTTTTTACCGTGTTCAACACCTGGGTATGAAAATTTAAAATATCAGGTTCTGGAATTTTAACCCCGGTTTTTAGAGCTTTGTGACGAAGGCCATCCATTACAGCAGGTATGTCTATAGCCATGGGGCAGCAACTGCTACAGGTATTGCATCCCACACACACCCAGATGGTGGAACATTTTAAAGCTTCTTCTTCCATCCCGAACTGGATAAGGCGAATAACAGCATTGGGCGCATAATCCATGCCCTCTAAAAAGGGGCAGCCGTTTGCACAGGTTTTACAATGAAAACAGGAATTAAAATTAATCCCGGAACTTGCCTTAATTTCATCGGCAAGGCCATAATGATCCCCATCCAGATTTATCATACCATCTTTCCGTTCTTCCAGAAGGGCGACATATCTCTGAGCTTTTGAATCACAGGGACAAGTGTGGTAATGATTTTATCCATCTCTTCTTTTGTATTATAATGGGAGAGGGAGAACCGAATGGAACCATGAGCCGACTTAAAGGGTACTTTCATTGCCATGAGAACATGGGAAGGGTCTAAAGATCCTGATGCGCATGCAGATCCTGAAGAGGCACAGATTCCCTCACGGTCAAGCAGTAAAAGGATGGATTCACCTTCCACTGCATCAAACCCTATGTACAGAGTGTTTGGAAGCCTTTTCTCAAGATCTCCATTAACAGAAGATCCTGGAATTTTCTCCAAAAGCTGATTTTGAAGATAATCCCGAAGTTCCCTGACCCTGGTATTCATAATGGGCAGATTTTTCCCGGCAAGCTCGCAGGCCTTTCCAAGCCCGATAATGGATACGGTGTTTTCCGTTCCGCCACGCCGGCCTTTTTCCTGGTGGCCGCCAATAAGGAAGGGCGAAAACTTGAATCCCTTTTTCACATAAAGAACACCAATCCCTTTAGGAGCATGAATTTTATGCCCGGAAAAAGATAACATGTCCACACCTGTTTTTTTAACATCAATGGGAATTTTACCCATTGCCTGAACTGCATCCGTATGGAAAAGAATCCCTTTTTCATTGGCTTTTTTTGCAATTTCTTCTATGGGGAACAAAACTCCTGTTTCATTGTTTGCCCACATTAATGAAACAATGGCCGTGTTATCAGACATGCTTTTATACAATAGGTCCAGGTCTAAAACTCCTTTTTTATCCACTGGAACAAATGTGACCTCATACCCCTTTGTCTTTTGAAGATGTTGATAAAGGTTATTGATAGCAGGGTGCTCAACATTGGAAGTGATGATATGTTTTTTTTCAGGGAATGCGACAAGGGCTGCATTAATGGCTGCATTATCACTCTCTGTTCCACAGCTTGTAAAAACAATTTCATCTGGATCAGCATTGATGAAATCAGCCACACGCTGTCTTGCCTGTTTTATCTTTTTGTCCACCTGATCCCCAAAGGTATGCATGGAAGATGGGTTGCCATATAATTCACCAAAATAAGGAAGCATTTCTTTTATGACTTCATCTGCAACTTTTGTTGTTGCATTGTTATCCGTATATATTATTTTCATTTTTTAAACTTATCCTTTGGCTTTAACCGATTCAAGGACCTCTTCAATCCTTTCCAGGCACTGGCCGCATCCGCCGCCGGCTTTTAAATAATTTGTCACATCCTCCGTGGTTTTAAGTCCGTTTGCTTTTACCGCATCAATGATCTCAAGATCGGTCACATCAAAGCATTCACAAACTAGCTGGCCTGGTTTTTCCAGAATCTGGACACCTCGAAAATCGGCAATGGCTTTTTTCAAAGCAGACTGGCCCATGACAGAACAATGCATTTTTGCTTTTGGCAGCCCGCCCAGATAATCTGAAATATCATCATTGGTTATTTTAGAAGCCTCATCAAGGGTTAATCCCTTAATGATCTCAGTCAGAGCTGATGAAGATGCAACAGCGCTTGCACATCCAAATGTCATAAAGGATGCATCCATGATTCTTTCATTCTTATTGACTTTTAAATATAGTCTCAATGCATCACCGCAATTTAAGGAACCTGTTTCACCAATAGCATTGGCTCCTTTAAGTTCACCTGCATTCCGGGGTTTTAAAAAATGGTCTTTCACTTCATCTGTATAATCCCACATAAATTATCTCCTTAATCAAATATCCACTGAATTGGACTCGTTATTAACTCAACTTTCGGTCTTCAATTCTTGCAGACGGGGTCAGGCTTGTTTTATTGTGTTTTTATCAATAAATCTATAT
>JAOZRF010000028.1 GCA_029940245.1 Desulfobacula sp. | reverse complement strand
TTTCAATCGTTTTAAAAGTTCCATCACTGCATCCTCAATGGTACAGGTATCACCACCTAAACATGAGGAACATAATTCAAAAAGCAATTTATTCCCCATATCAAACCCGACACGATGTCTTAAATATTCCAGCATCCCAAAATAAAGAAAGCTGACATTACTGGGTTTAAATCCGGCAATAAATATTTTTGCTTTAAGTGGCAGGTCATCACGAATCAGGTCAATGGCGTCTTCCATGGTTTGAGGAAACGCCTCTTTAACAGACCCTAATGAAATATTTTTTTGAATTTCCCTTTCCTGCGGTGTATCAAGAAAAAAAAGATAAATCAGGATTTCAAGAATTGCTTTCACATCCATGTATATCCCGGGATCATGGCTCAATCTGGGACCGGCTACATTTAAAATTCGGATTTTATTTTCAATGATAAAAGATTTTAAGATAAGGGCCGCTTCAAACTCTTCACAGTTTAAAAGGTCAATATAACAATTGGGTTTGCCGACAGTTTCTGCATACGTATGGGTAAGCCTGGAGCCACCCGTCAGTTTACCACGGGAAATAATGATCGTACCATCAGAATCCATGATATTTTTTTTGGTTCTTTCACTATAGTATGTTGTATCCATTTCCTTTAATTTATATTTCACCGGCAAAGTGCCATGTTCAGTCCTGCGACCGCTTGTTATCCATCCTCCATGATCAATATTGAACTTAATGGCAACATCAAGTGCTGCCTGGTCTGCTCCGGTTTGTCCGCCTGAAATTATTTTCTTTAACATTTTAATCCTGCCCAATCTTTAAAAAAATCCTTTTCTATCATAACAGTAAGGGGTATAACTTCAATAGAATTTTATCATTATCAGTAAAAATTAAATGTAAAATTATGAACATACCCTCAAAAAAACAATGTTTTCAATTGATAAAAGAAATGACCATGATGGATCATATTATAGATCATTCCATCATGGTTTCCAATGTGGCATTATTTTTAAGTCTGAAGCTGAAAAAATATTCTCCAAATCTTGATTCAAGGCTTGCAACTTCAGCCGCATTGCTTCACGATATAACAAAAACCAGAAGTTTTGATACAAAGGAAAATCATTCGGAAACGGGCGGTCTGATGTTAAAAAACCTGGGGTATCCTGAAGTGGGGAATATCATTCGTCAGCACGTCATCCTGGATTCATATCAAAATGATTCCCCTGTTTCCGTGCAGGAAATTGTCAATTATTCTGATAAAAGGATATTGCATGACAAGGTAGTATCCCTGAATAAAAGACTGGAATATATAACACTGAAATATGGAACCAATAAAAAATTTAAGGAGCGTATAGCAATCCTCTGGAAAAATACAATAAACCTGGAAAATAAAATTTTTAGTCAACTTGATATAACACCCGGTCAATTATCAGAATATGTTTTAAAAAAAATTAAAAAAAAGGACTGGATTTAAGGCCAAAAGCTTTAAAGACAGTGGTCTTGATCCTTCAGAAAAAATTTTTATATCATCATAATTGCTTTTTCATATTTTAATTCAACTCCTGTCGAAAACATAATTTCTTCCGATACAGGACAGGTCAGCCAGGCTGAATCTCTCAATTCGCTATCCAACTGCATGGGTCCCCACCCGGCACATCCCAGCAGAATTATAAAGGACTCCGGCCCTTTTTGAAGGGCAATGGCCTCAAGGATATCCCTTGAATTACTCAAGGCCAGATTGTCTGTAACCCTTAAAGTTTCATTCCACTCAAAGGGAGGCCCATGAAGAACAAAGACTCCACTGGGCTGGACCGGCCCGCCAAGATATATTTCAAGGGTATCAACACCCTTGTCATATTGAATCTCCAGATCCTCAAATAACTCCCTTCCTGTAAGAAGCGGGTGTATTTTATTCACAATAAAACCAAGGGCACCGAATTCATTATGTTCACACATGCATGTCACTGTCTGGGAAAAATTAGGATCAGGAAGCCCGGGTATGGCAAGGAGAAATTTTCCTTTCATGTTTTGTAAAATTTCATCAGTCATGGACCTGCTCCATATTTAATTTTAACATGATAATCTTCGGGTACACATATTTATTGAAAAAGCAGTGTTAAATATTTTGATCCGGTTTGCAATAGTTTTTCTCATTTCTTCCATAAACATCATCAAATCTGACAATATCATCCTCACCCAGGTACGAGCCGGACTGAACCTCAATGAGCTCAAGGGGTATCTTTCCGGGATTTTCCAACCTGTGCCTTGTTCCCAAAGGAATGTAGGTGGATTCATCTTCTTTAAGAAGCATTTCTTCTTCTCCCCTGGTGACTGTGGCAGCACCTGAAACAACAGTCCAGTGCTCTGCCCTGTGAAAATGTTTTTGCAGCGACAACTTTGCTCCAGGGTTAACCGTAATTCTTTTTACCTGAAATCTGTGCCCGGAATCAACGGTCTCATAACTGCCCCAGGGCCTGTAAACTTTCCGATGGCTGATAATTTCATTCCGGTTATGATCTTTTAACTGCTTTACAATTTTTTTGACATCCTGGACCTGGTCCCGGGGAGATACCAGAATAGCGTCCTTTGTTTCCACGATAACAAAATTTTCAAGGCCAACGGCTGCAATCAGGCTGCTTTCAGAATTAATATATGTGCCTTTGACATCATGGGTGAGAGCATCTCCCTTTATGACGTTCTGATTTTCATCCTTTTTGCCTGCCTGCCACAGGGCATCAAATGATCCCAGATCATTCCACCCTGCATCAAAGGGAATCACGATTCCTTTTGAGGTTTTTTCCATTACCGCATAATCAATGGAATCAGACGGGATATCTTTAAATCCTTCAAGGCTTATCCTGAAAAAATCCAGATCCTGAACACCTGCTTCTATTAAGCCTTTACACTGCATCATAATATCCGGTGCAAGGGTTTCAAGCTCCTTTATAATAGCCGATGCCTTGAACATAAACATGCCTGAATTCCAGCAGTATAATCCGGAATCAAAGAATTTTCCGGCTGTATCAAGGTCCGGCTTTTCAACAAATCTCTCAATCCTGGAAGCACCCGTTGCAGATTCCAGCAGTTTTCCCTTTTTAATATAGCCAAATCCGATTTCAGGAGAATTCGGAATAATCCCGAATGTTATCAAATTATTTTTTTCAGCATATATGAGCCCTGTCTGTATGGCGGCATGGAAATCAATCTTTTTTTCAATCACATGATCAGCCGGTAACACAAGCAGTATGGGATCATCTTCATGCTGCATTGCTTTTAAAGCGGCAAGGGCAATGGCAGGTGCTGTGTTTCTCCCGATGGGTTCCAGGATAATGGCCAGGGAGTCTATTTCTATATTTTTTAATTGGTCTGCTGTCATAAACCGATGGTCTTCATTACATACGACAATGGGAGACCCAATCATTTCAAGCCCCTTAAGCCTCAACACTGTATTTTGCAACATGGTTTTTTCATTATATATATCAATGAGCTGTTTTGGATAAAGCTGTCTTGACAATGGCCACAGTCTTGTGCCTGACCCGCCTGCCAGAATTATTGGAATGATCATGATTCCTCCTTGAATTGTTTATTTTTGTGCAGTGAACACATTAATGGTCAACCCGTGATTTACAGGATATGAATCCATGGTTTTGAAATGAAAACCTGTGTCTGTCAGCCAGGTGCCTATCTTTTCTTTTTCAAATCCAAACCATGAGCCACCCATGAGCTCATTGATATTTTTCTGATCATGTTTTTGAAAATCAGACAGGATAAAAAAACCTTTCGGTTTAAGCACCCTGTAGGCTTCAGCGATTGGCAGTTGAGGCTGTGAAATATGGTGTAAAACCATATTCATGATTGCCGTATCAATTTCTTCATTTTTCATTGGAAGATGTTCAAGTTCGCCCAGTCTTAACTCTGCATTCTTGGTTCCTGAAAGCCTTAACCTTGCCTGCTCAAGCATCTCAGGTGAATAATCAATGCCGATAAACTGATCTTGTGTTTCCCTGGAAAGGCTTTCAATGAGTTCTCCCGTTCCGCAACCCAGATCAGCAATTTTGCCATTAAAAATAAGTTTTTCTTTAATCCTGGAATTCAGATCAAAATTGCCAAACACCTCTTTTTTCAATCGATCCCACTGGGGTGCAATTATTTTAAAAAACCGTTTTGTTCTATTTTGACGGATCTTGATCATTTCCCCGGATTTTTCCAGATCCCGGCGGGCAATAGCTTTATGATCAAGATTTTTTTCAACCAGACTGATCAAGGATATGGCAGGTTCATTTTTTGCTGCAGAATAATAGGTAAAGCTTCCGTCTCTGCGGGATGTTAATAATCCTGAATCCAAAAGGATCTTCAAATGTCTTGAAACACCGGACTGTATCATGTCCACAACCAGGACGATTTCATTAACATTGAGTTCATATTGCTGCAACACATACAGCAACCGAAGACGGGTGTTATCAGAAAGCGCCTTAAAACATTTAATCAATTCCATTGGATCTTTATTTTACAGAGAGAACCGGGCAATGGGCATCAAGAATAACAACCTGTGCCGTTGATCCAAAAAGCAGTTTCCCCACTTTTGAACGGCTTCGAACACCTATGATGATTTCATCAACATTCTTTTCTCTGGCAAACCTTACAATGTCTTCTCCGGCTTCAAAACCCCGAACCAGCAGATGGGTATGGCTTGTAACCCCGGAATCATCAAAATATGCTTTTGCCTGGTCAAGATTTTTTTCAGCATCGGTCAATTCCTGCCTTTCCGTCTTCTCGCCGCCTATCATAGAGGTTACAATCAGAATTTCGCCATTAAAAGCTTTTGCATGCTTCACGGCTATATTCATCAAATCCTTACCAACATCAGTTCCTTTGTATCCTATCAAAATTTTCATTATTCACACCTCACTTTACGTTATGTGTAAAAACCGCGTCTCCATCACTGTTAATGAAAGATAATATGACGTTTTTATCATAATGTTCAATACTTTTATTACAAAACCCAAAGAAAAGGCAATCTACAGAAAACCACAATCATTTACAGGGTCCGTCAGTGCCTTTAAGATTTCACTGGCCACGGGCGGGCATCCACGCACAAAAATACCCCGGCCTTCCTGGTTGAGCATACAATTCCCAATACATAAGGTCTTATCCGGAACCTGCTCGTGGTCTTTTCCAATGGCAATGTGGATATGCTTCCGGCCTGGGCAATCATTGATGCATCACCAATTTCCTATCCCATAAGCAAATATTGTAAACAGCCCTGAAAGTACCAAAGGCAATTGCAGCCATTTTGAAAATTTACCACCAATGATTCCTTTACTTACCAGCCAGAGTCCAAGACTGATTTTAAGCAGAGCCGATAGGGCCATAAACGGATGATGAATGGTCTGCAATAAAGCCGGGTTGGCTACAAATGCCGGGGGAATCAGATAAAGTCCCAGTCCCAGTCGCATGGCATCAAAAGCCACGGGAATCCATGGTGTTTCTGCCATGCCTGCCGCAATAAAAACCGTGCCGCAGACAGGAGGCGTAATGGTGGATAAAAGAGCAAACCAGAAAACAAATAAATGTGCATACACATCAGGCAGTCCAAGTTCCTGAAGTGCTGGTCCTGCAACGGAAATGCAGATGACATAAGCTGCCGTCGTTGGAACTTCCATTCCCAGGATAAGACAGGCAAGAGCAGTTAAAAACAGGGCAATCCATAAGTTTCCATTTGAAAAACTCAAGATGATGGATGTAATTTTGACCCCAAGACCCGTCATATTTAACACGCCGATGATTAAGCCGGCACAGATAATAATAGAAGCAATGATGGCAATCTGACGGGCTGATGTCATACAGGCTTTTAATAATCTGGGAAAAACCTTGAGATAAAGAAATTCATACTTGATATTTGTAAAAAGCAATGCTCCGGATACAAAAATGGCAAATCCGGATGCATACTGTGGCGTATAATCCGTAAAAAAAAGAATCCCGAGCAAGGTACCAAAAGGCAGACAAAAAAATGGGGCAAGACGAAGTACCATTTTTGTTTTAGGAATATCCTCTTTTCCCATTCCCGTTAAATCATATTGTTTTGCAAAAGTATCAACCCCTGTCCAGGCGGCAAAGAAAAATAAAATAGCAGGCAAAATGGCAATGGCCATGATATATGAATAATTTACCCTGAGAAGCTCTGCCATAATAAAAGCCCCTGCCCCCATTAACGGGGGCATGATTTGTCCGCCGCTGGAAGCCACTGCCTCAACGGCTGCGGCAAAATGCGGTGGATAACCCAGGCGTTTCATAGCCGGGATGGTGATCGCTCCTGTTGAAGCCACATTGGCCGATGCAGACCCTGAAATAGAACCAAAAAAAGCAGAAGAGATAACAGAAACTTTTGCTGCTCCGGCCCGATATCGACCGGCAAGCTTTGTTGCCAGGGCCATGAACGCATCCCCCCCTTCTCCTGCCCCGATAAATGCCCCCAATATGACGAAAACAGCAACCACATTGACGGAAACCCCTGTAAGCCGGCCCCAGATGCCGCCCTCTGCAATGACAAGCGTTCCTAAAAAACTGTCAATGGGAATGCCGGAATGACCAAACTCACCCGGTATGTATTGACCCAGAAAACCATAAGCCAATGCAATAACCGCCACTGTGGGCAAAGCCAGTTTTATAGCCCTTCTTGCCATTTCCAGGATGACCAGAATGAGTCCTGTAGCCATAATCAATTGACCCACACCTTCAAGTGATCCATACTGATCGCCCAATTGATTCCGATACATAGTAATATAAAGACATCCCAATAATCCTGCACAGCATAATGCATACCCGAACCATTTTTTAAATCCCTTGTCTTTGTGGCCAAATACAAAAACCCAGGGAAGGGTTAAAGCCAGATGAATGGGTCGGGTGATCAAATTTGGAAGCAACCCCGTGAATATCAGATATATATGGAAAACCACGCTTGTTATGGCAAGTATTGATGCTGCAATAGAACCCATCTGTTTATTCCTGTTTATTTCAGGGTTTATTTCATATTGTCAGGAATGTTTACACCGATTTCCTCATAATATCTTAAAGCGCCCGGATGGAGTTTTGCGCCTAATACCGAAAGATTTTCCAGTTGAACTGCACTCCACCACAAATTGGCCTTGCTCATATCTGCTTTTTGCTCCCAGAATGTTTTGGTAAGTTGATAGGCTGTCTTTTCATCCATTAAAGTTGTGGTGTACGCGCCAACAGAAAGGGACATTGTATGGGTATCATAATCTATGCCGGAATATGTATTTGCAGGAATAACCAGTTTTGTTCTTTTGCTTTGCTTGATCTGCTGGTCTGAAAAACTGATAAGCCTGATTTTTGAACTTGCAGAGGCTTCAATCACATTTGGTGCAGGATAAGATCCTGCCGTGGCAAAGCCGTCAATCTGACCATTTTTCAGTGCCGGTACTGCATTATTAAGTTCCGTATCAATCAGTTTTACCTGACCTGCAAGTCCAAAGATTTCAACATATTTTGCAGCTTCTCTGGCACCAAAACTGCCTTTTCCAATCAATAGGGTTTTGCCTTTCAGATCAGCAAAATCCTTAACGCCTGATTGTTCCCGCACCACAAAATGCATGGTTAAAGAAGGGATAACAAACAAAGAGCGGATATTCTGATAGTTTGGGCTCTTATCATCAAACATTTTCTGCCCTTTCATGGCCAGTTTTACCAGGGAAGGCGGCGTTGTAAACACATAATCACCCTTTCTTTTGCCCACTTCCTTGACATTTTGTACCGACCCCTGACTTTCCTCCACTGTTACGATAATTTTCCCATCCGACCCTTTTTTAATGGCTTCAGCTATTTGAACGGCCATTTGAAAATATGAAGATGAGGATTTTGCAGATTTGTAAGTAACTCTTGTCTGCGCACTCAAGGTCTGCAAGCCAGACATAAAAACAAAAACAGCCACAACAACAAAGATTAAAACAGGGGAATCTGATCTTAAAATTTTCATTTTTAACTCCTTTTGTAAAAATTAATAAATACCCCGGCACATAAGACCCGGGTTTTCTGATTAAATTAAAAACTACCGTATCTTTTAATCATCAAAAAAACAAATAATTCGTCAAAGTCTATATGATCCTATATAAAATTGTAAAAAAATGGAAAATATGATCTGCCCTGGCACCGGGTTGTCAACGCAAAGGGGAAAATATCCTTGAAACAATCCAATGGCTATGAGGGGCATTACCTCGGCTGCCGGTCCTTTAAGACCCCATGAACGCTTAAGCTGGATGCCATGTGGGGATAGCTAACAAGCCGGATATCCCTTGTGTGTATTTTGGATTGGTTTCCTATTATTTTATTTAACTCTTATTTTATTTAACTTGACTCTCTGTTCGTTAATCAATAGGTTTTCATGTTTATACTTATCGGATATAAATATATTGAATAAAGAAAAAAAAATTCGGCCTGTCCCGGCACTGCTTGTCGGTGCACTGATCATAAGTTTTTCCAGCGTGCTGGTCAAGACATCCCACGTCCCTTCAACAGTGTCAGCGTTTTACAGGGTATTTTTTGGCAGTCTTTTTCTTGTCTGCGCCTGTATTGTTAAAAAAGAATTTAAACCACGAAGCCTGAAGAAAAATATTCTTGCGGTTGTTTGCGGCCTTTTGTTTGCCCTGGATCTCTGGACATGGCATTTGAGCATTCAGTACGTCGGTCCCGGGCTTGCCACTATACTGGGAAATTTTCAGGTTTTTGTCCTTTCCATTGTCGGCTTCCTGGTCTTTAAAGAAAAAATCAGGATACAATTTGTTTTGTCTGTACCATTGGCATTTGCGGGTTTGTTTCTGATCATCGGTATTGATATGAACTATTTAAGCCGGGAAATTGTTATCGGGATCAGTTTGGGACTTTTAACAGCGGTTTTTTACAGTTTGTTTCTGCTGTTATTGAGACAGCTTCAATCGGATAAAAATGACTTTTCCCTGTTCTATTATCTTATGCTCGTCTCTGTGGCCAGCTCTTTTTTTCTGGGGGGAAATATTATAGTTTCAAACGGATCTTTTAGTATCCCGGATATGGCAGCACTGGTATCGCTCATCTGTCTGGGACTTTTTATACAGTTCATTGCCTGGGTGATGATTTCAAATGCCCTGCCAAAGGTCAACGCCTCCCATGCCGGTCTGATCCTTTTATTGCAGCCGGCACTGTCGTTTGTCTGGGATGTTATCTTTTTTGATCGGCAGACAGGAATGGCCGGATGGATTGGAGCGATAATCGTGATGATGGGGATATACCTTGGTATGACCGGAAAAGAAAAATCGTCATAAGGATCAAGTCTATATTTTCAATTCTCCGTCTTTCTCAAGACAAAGGCTGACCAGTTTTTATCATCAGCCTGCCAGGCCGTTTCAAACCCTTTGTTTGAAAATTGCTTGATCAGGTCTTGTTTCTCCCATTTTCTGACTCCTGAAAGGATCGCAATTCCATTTTCTTTCAAACTTGATTGAATCATTCCGGACAATGACTTTAATGTAGGAAAGCGCAAATTTGCACAGATAAGATCATAGGTATTTTTGCTTTCCGGCATAAAGTCAGCCAGCACCTCTATGTGCTGTTCCAGATGATTATGAACAATATTTTTCCGGGCTTCATGGACAGATACCGGGTCAATTTCAAAAGCTTTACATGCAAAGGCCCCTGCTCTGCACAAGGCCATGGCAAGCACACCGGAACCGGTTCCGATATCAGCACCCATTCTTTTTTTGGGGTCAGCAAACAATTGGAGTTCAAAAAAACAATAATCAATGGCCTGGAGACAAAGCTGGGTTGTGGGGTGATTGCCGGACCCGAATGAAATCCCCTGTTCAATGATAATTTCAATGCCATCAGAATTTTTGGAGCCGCTCTCAATACCAGAAGGGATGAGAACAAAATGATTGGACATTCGAACCGGTCTTAAAAAACTTTTTTCAATATAGGTTGAACCAAAATGATATTGATAACACAATTGCTGGTCATCAATACAGTGTTTCAATAAAGTTCCGGCAGCTTGGAAAGAAAGACCGAATTTTGATTTAAGTTCACGGACATATGCCCGGGGCGTCAATTTATCAAGTGATTCAAAAACAATAGCTAAAACAGCATCACGATCTGGTTGTATCATTGGCTCTTGATCACAAAACGTCATATCATGCAGCCTAGCTAAGAACTTGCTTTTTGTCAACAAAAGTATTGAGAACTATTGAGAAAGCGAAATATGCACTTCCCCTTGAAAATAAATAAAATTTTATGTTTAATCTGAAAAATGAACCGGATTTCACCGGTTAAATGCTGAGGATATCCTTATGAAACCCGCACTGTATTTGATTCTTGTTTTGATTGTATCGGTATTTTTTTTGATTCGCTGTGAATTGCTTGAAAATCAGCAGCAGGTATATTTTATCAACCTTTTGAATTTTCTTGCATAAATTCTTAATTTATGTAAAAAAATTTTAACATTTTAATCCCATATTTATTGATAAAAACACAATAAAACAAGCCTGACCCCGTCTGCAAGAACTTAAGGCAGAAAGTTGAGTTTATTATTATCAGATTACCCATGGAGGGGACAATGAAAAAGACAATCAAATATTATGTTATCATCTGTTTTTTGTATATGGTTTCTACAGTACCGGCATTTTCTGGAGTACAGGGTAAACCAGGCATCTATACCGTTTCAAAGACCACAGAATATATTGAAAAAAAAATGACTGAATTTAAGGTCGCAGGACTGAGTATCGCCTTGGTAAATGCCAATGGCATTGTATGGGAAAAAGGTTTTGGATGGGCAGACAAGGAAAAACAGATTCCAGCCGCACCAAAATCGGTTTATATGCTTGGGTCTGGTTCAAAATTCCTTACAGCGCTCAGCCTTGCAAGGCTTCATGAACAGGGAAAGGTTCATCTGGATAACCCCATATCCAACTATTTGACTGAATTTAAAATGGTTGATCGATACCCCGGGCAATTGCAGCATATCACGCTTCGCCGCCTTCTCAACCAGCATTCCGGTATCCCCGGCGATTTATACAATGCAGGCTTTGTGGTTGGAGACAGTTGGGACAAATGGGGGTGTGACTTGTATATGGACTGGCTTTTAGATTATCTAAAAACAGATTATCCAAGCCTGCCCCCCGGAGCAATGTCTGTTTACAGCAATATCAGCTTTGCCCTGGCAGGAGAAATTGCTGTCAGGCAAAACGGTTTATCCGGGGAATCTTTTTTTGCATACATGGATCGGGTGCTGTTTAAACCCCTTGGCATGGACCATTCATCTTTTAAAACCATTCAGAAGAATTTAACAACGGGCTATCAGGATGGCATACCAGTATCAAGAAGAGAAACCAATTGTTCCTTTGGCGCCACGGGCGGTGCCTACACCACTGTTCAGGACATGGCCGCCTGTATCACCATGGTTCTCAACCAGGGAAAGACATCTTCCGGCCAGATATTTTTAAAACCTGAAACCATTGCCATGCTCGGAGAGGCGGAAATGTCTTCTCTGGATATTGATTCTTTTTTTAAACCGGGTCTGGGGCTTGATAGTGTGGCTGATCCTGCTTTAAATTATGCCGGGCGGGCCTGGGTAAAAAATGGCAGTACGGGTGATTATAATTCATTTTTTGAAATTCTACCGGATATGAAACTAGGGGCTGTGGTGCTTTCCAATTCAAGCACTGCCTCTTCTTTGGTGTATGGTGTAATCCGGGAATGCCTTAAAAATGCAATTTTTGAAACATACAACATGGCACCTGTCCCGCTGGTTCTGCCGGTTTATAAGTCTGTTGATATCCCTTCAAAAGTTTGTGGTATTTATGTAAAATCCCATGGGTATGACAGGATAGAAGACAATGGGAACGGAACATTAAACTGGATACGAGACGTCCAGGATGAAAATCCCAAATCATATCAACTGGCATTCAACGGAACCGTTTATCGTTCAGACCAGCGAAGTGAATCCATCAGCTTTAAGAATCTTGCGTGGAAAGGAACCGATCATTTTGTTATGATTCAATCAGGCAGCAGCGGCTCCTTAAAAGACACATATGCTTACATGGGCCATGTGCGATCAATTATCGGAGAAAAAGTGACACTTCCGGCAATTCCCAATGCCTGGAAACAAAGATTGGGGATGTATGTCCGGGACAATATACCCTGGAATGATGTGAATTGGGAAATACCCTTTAACCCGTTTTCCATTCTTGCCGAAAAAAACGGGGTGCTGATCCTGGATTTAGGGACTCTGATTTCCCCTGAAACAGATAGCCTGGGGCTGATTCCCGGTTTGAGAAACCGGGGAGACAGTTGTTTACGATCTGTTGTTCATGATGGAAAAGAAAAACTGCTTGTTGGCGGGTTCAGGCTTTCTCCCATGGACCAGATTCCGATTGTCAGCCCGGGAGATGTTGTCCGCGGAACCGTTGAAATATTCAAATCAGACTGGTACCGATTTGATACTGTATCTCCGGGGACCTCCGTCACCGTGAGTGTTGATGATAACGGGGCGAATTATGTTTTAACTGTATTTGACCCATCAATGGGCCTTATCGCAAGGGAGAATAACCGCATTACCTGGATATCCCGGAAAGGCTCCCATTATTTTGCAATTTCACCCACGCCTGAAGCCGCCAGGGATTATACGTTGACAATTATGGACAAATAAAGTGTCATGGCTTTCCTTTATTCTAAAGGAGAGCCTTTAATATGCAGATCCAATTGTGGAAAGGCAATATTAATGCCGTGTTCCCGAAATTTGTTTATAATTGAAATCCGAAGATCAGAGGCAACGCGTTTGGAACCATTGTAATTTACCCAGAATTTAAGATGAAAATCCAGACAACTTTGCCCAAAGGCTTCCAGCCGGGCGACCGGTTTCGGGTATTTGAGAATATCCGGGTGTTCCCCTGCAATCCGGGTGAGCCAATGTTCCACCAATGAGACATCACTGTTATATTCCACTCCCACGATAACACTCAGCCGGACGGAACGGTTACCGTGACTCATATTGACAAGGGGCATGGAAACCAGATTTGAATTGGGAATTAAAATGGTGGTGTGGTCCCTGGTTTTTACAAGGGTATTTAAAATAGTTACGTTTTCAACTTCCCCAAGAATCTGTTCATGCTCAACAACATCCCCTGGCCGAATTGTCCCGCCAAACAAAAGGATAAGGCCGCTAACAAAATTATT
>JAOZRF010000027.1 GCA_029940245.1 Desulfobacula sp. | reverse complement strand
TTTGGATTCCCCAGTTTGCAGATCTTATCCGGGCCCCGGCGCTCAAATTTGGTTCAGGAACCGTACGACAGATTGCAAATACCCATACCATATTCAACGTGAGCCCTGGGCTGTTCTTTCTCCCCTTTATCCCGCTTCTATTCGATGAAAAACACATACCACCTAAGATGAAACATGATGAAGAGTCCCGCCTTTTAATAAAAGAGATCCCCAAAAGAGATGCGATTTTTCCGGATCTGACACTCATCTCAAAAAAATAGGGGTGTTTACATCATCAATGATGTTAAATAATGGATACCTTTTCTGATTTCAATATTTTTTTCTTTTCTTTCCTGTTTAAGGTTCAAAACAAGCTGGATGCCGGGGATGTTGTAACGCCGGTTAAAATTTAGGATTGATTTCCCGGGAGATTCATCTGATCGTTTTACTTCAATCATCACTTCAGGAATATGTTTGTTTGCAATGCAAAAATCAACCTCTGCTTTGTCTTTTGTTCTCAGGTAGTTCAAAGTGCATGGTTTCCCAAGATAATCATTTACAGCATATACATGTTTTAATAATGAAACCGCCACAAGGTTTTCAAACTTTACCCCCTCATCCCCATCAACCATTCCCGTATCATAGAAATAAATTTTAGGCTCTTTTAATATGGATCTTGCAATATTCCTTGAATAAGGAGATGTCCTGAATACGATAAATAAGGATTCAAATATCTGAATATATTTTTTCACTGTATTGGGGGAGATACCCACATCCTCTGCAATGGATTTATATGAAACAGGTGATCCCACCCTTAACCTCAACAATTCCAGCACAAGTTCTATCGCCTTAAAATCATGAATTCGTTCAAAATCAAGGACATCTGTTCTAATCAACCCATTCACATACTGTATTCTCCATCGATCAGATTCAATGGAATCGTTTGAAAGAAACGGCTCCGGAAATCCGCCGTACTTGAGCAAGTTATCCATATTCACAGGTTTATTGATGCGGAAAAGTTCTGCAGGTGAAAATGGCAGCAGCCGATGTTTGAAAAATCTTCCGGCCATAGAATCGCCACTTGCCTGAAATGCTTCAAGCCTTGCACTTCCCGTAATTAGCATTTTCATTGTAGAAGATCTGGTATCGAAAACACCTTTGACAAAATTTTTCCAATCTTTCATTTTGTGGATCTCATCTAAAACAAGCAACTGAGTATCATCCAGCCAGGATTGATTTTTAATAAATTTCCTGTCCTTGAAATTGTCATAGTTCAAATACACGGTTTTTGAAAATGATCCGGCAATATCCTTAGCCAGCCAGGTTTTGCCAACCTGTCGCGGTCCGATCAGGAATACAGGTTTTTTGTTTAAATCTTTTAAAATATGCTGTTTTTGATATCGTTCCATCGTCTTCTCCTTTTTGACTATTTTGCAATGCAATTCAAAAAAGTCAAACTAAAATGACGGGAAACACCTTGACTTTGAATTGGTTTGATTGTAGGCATTTTAAGAATCCGGATTATGTAAAAACAGCAAAAAAAAGATCATATATGAAAAAAATTATTTTTGAGGAGATACAATGTATTATTGTTATTTTGAATCCCCTGTGGGAAAACTTTTATTAAATGGCAATGGATTGCTTGAAGGTCTTCATTTTCCCCTTGGAAAGACAAGGATTGAGCCTGGAAAAGACTGGATTTATAAAGAGGATTTGTTTTTAGAGGCAATGGATCAGCTTGGGGCTTATTTTAAAGGGGAGCGGACACTGTTTGATCTTGAATTGAATGTTCAGGGTACGGATTTTCAAAAAAGGGTCTGGAAAGAACTGGTTAAAATTCCCTATGGGGAAACCATATCCTATGGACAGCTTGCACAAAGAATCGGAAACCCCAAGGCATCAAGAGCGGTTGGTATGGCAAATGGGAAAAACCCGATTTCAATTATAGTACCCTGCCACAGGGTTATTGGAAAAAATGGAAGTCTGACTGGTTTTGGCGGCGGGCTTGAGACGAAAAGAACATTGCTGGACCTGGAGAAAAGAATAAAAAAAATATCATGAAACCAATGTAGAGGAATGAACAGGGTTTGAAAAGAACAAAAATTACAGATAAAATTACCTATGTGGAACCGAATTCCATGGCCAATTTTTCATCCTGCGCAGGGATTATTGTCCAATCAAAAAACAAAGTAATGATTGATATGAACATGGGTGCCAAAGAAACCCCTGGTTTGATAGAACAGGAAAAACCGGATGCAGTCATTATCACCCATTACCATCTGGATCATTCCATCTGGACCCGGCATGTAAATACCTTTTCAGATGCGGTTATTTTTATTCCGGAAGCTGAAGCGCCATACCTGACATCCCTTGATTTTTTCATTGAACATACAGCCGGTCCTTCCAGTATAGCGGAAAAATGGAAGGCTTTTACGGTAAATATGGGGTACAAGCCGCTTGACAGATATGAATGCTACAATGAACTGACTACATTTAAAGACATGGCCCCGGAAGTTGTTCTTGTAGCGACTCCAGGCCACTCCCCTTCCCATACATCATTTTATTTCCCTGACGAAAAAATCATCCAACGGCTTGAAGCCGGAATGACCAAACAGGAGATCATCCGGCAAGGTGTATTTTTTTTAAATAAAGAAAAGGTAAGCGAACCCATGAGTTTTTTTTTAAACATGTGGGATACCAACATGTACAACCATCATGAAGCACTTATTAAGGAAGGCGGGTTGATGGCATTTTTTCCGGAGATAAAGCCAATGCTAAAATTATTTTAAAAGCCAAAGCCTTCCTTGACCAGTGAAACGCCCGGGATAATTGTCTGGGTACTGTTTGTTTTTCGGATTCGTTGATCTACGAATTCTGCAATGAATAATAATTAATAAAAAAATTTGACATTTGATTTTTTTTATATGATATATGTTATACATTTATATATATAGGGTTCAACTATGTTTAAAAAATTAAAACAAAATCGGTTTTATGAAGAAATTGCAAACCAGATTTTAGAAGCTATGCACAGAGGTGATCTTAAGCCCAATGATAGGCTTCAGTCTGAAAATGAATTAAGCTCTGTGTTCGGTGTAAGTCGCGTTACAGTAAGGGAAGCTTTGAGATACCTGGAGCAACTCGGGGTTATTGAGGTTCGCCAAGGTGCACATGGGGGTTCCTATGTTAAAGAAATGGACATAGATGAGGTTGCAAGGCAGATGGAAAAAGCATTGCACATGACAAGTATCACTCTGGATCAATTAAGTGAGGTTCGATCGCTTTTAGAGGAAATCATAATAACCAGATTGATAGATTTCTCTGACTGTGAAAAACATTTCAACAGAATGAAAGAGACCATTGTTAAAGCGGAAGAATATCTTAAAGAAGGAAATGAAGGGAAAAGACTTGTTGAAAATATTAAATTTCATACCATAATCGCCGAAATGACTAATAACTCACTCATTATTCTTATGCATAAGATTACCCTGAACATGCTTTATGGTTTTTTTGTCAGGGTTAAACCTTCCAGCTCTCTTGGGAAAAAAACTATTCAATACCATAAAGAGGTCATTGCGTTACTTAGAAAAGGCCATTATGTCGAAGCAAGTCGAATCAATACCATCCATATCCAAGAGGCAGGCAAAATAATTACATTAAAATCAAGGGACCAAGCACTTTTTTAAAAATAAAAGCATGATGAAGCATTATTGATATTTGCGAACAATCCGGAGAAATTATATGGGGCATTTTAAAGTAGATAAAAGAAATCTTTTTTTTATATTAAAAAATCAATTAAATTATGGTTCCTTGTGTTCTTTGGACCGGTATCAGGAGTTAACGGAAAAAACCCTGGATATGGTTGTGAATGAAGCAATAGATTTTGCTATGGGGGTTGTGGATCCTTTACAGGAAATCGGTGAAGAATGGGGGGTAAAATTTAAAAATAACGCTATATCATCTCCCCCTGAATTTAAAAAAGCTTTTAAAGAGTACTGTCTCCAGGGATGGACAGCAGCGTCAAGAAATATAAAATATGGTGGGCAGGGATTTCCCCATATGATGCGTATTATTATTAACGATTTCATGTATGGGGCCTGCCAGGCCTTTAATATGGCACCCAGCCTCACCCATGGTGCTGCCCATCTGATTGAAACCTTTGGCAGAAAGGAACACAAACAAACCTTTGTACCAAAGATGTTTGACGGCACCTGGGCAGGAACCATGTGCCTCACGGAACCTGATGCCGGTTCCAATCTTGCCTCGATCCAGACCACTGCAAGTCGTGAAGGCGACCATTTTAAAATCAAGGGCGCTAAAATTTTTATTTCCTGGGGGGACCATGACTTGACGGAAAATATTATCCATCTTGTCATTGCCCGAATTGAAAGTGCGCCCGAGGGGGTAAGGGGTATTTCTCTTTTTATAGTACCCAAGATAAGAATTGAATCCGATGGCACTCTGGGGCAACCCAATGATGTTATCTGCACGGGGGTGGAAAAAAAAATGGGACTCCATGGATCTCCCACATGTTCCATCAGTTTCGGGCAAAAGGACGGGTGCGTTGGATACCTGTGTGGCGAAGAAAACAAGGGCCTTGCTCATATGTTTAAAATGATGAATCTTGCCAGGATCAACTCCGGTGTCAGCGGCCTGACCATGGCAAGTACGGCTTACTTGAATGCCCTTGATTATACAAAGGCAAGAGTTCAGGGTCGGGATTTGACTAACATCCATAAAGGGGAGCTACCCATCATTAAGCACCCGGATATCCGCCGCATGCTGTTGTGGATGAAAAGCGCCGTTGAGGGTATGCGGTCCATGGTTTATTCCGGGGCATACTGGTCGGATCTTGCCCTGGAACTTCCTCAAGGAGAAGAAAAAGACCATTATGAGAACCTTTGTGATTTCATGACTCCCATCATAAAGGCCTATTGTTCTGACACGGGCTTTAAGGTCTGTGAATCAGCTATTCAATGCCTTGGCGGATATGGATATTGCCGGGATTATCCCCTGGAGCAATATTTAAGGGATGTCAAAATAATGTCCCTTTACGAGGGTACAAATGGAATCCAGTCCATGGATCTCATGGGCCGGAAGATGAACATTAATGGAGGTGAACCCTTTAAAGCTTATAAGGCGGAAATAAGAAAATTCACCTTAAAAACATGTCACCATCCTGAACTTGATAAACGGATTCAAGAATTGTCCCGGGCAGCGGAACTCCTCTTTAAAATTGCAAGACAATTAAGCGATACAATGGTTGATGACCCCTTACAATGGGCATCCTATACATCTCCTGCCCTTGAGTGTTTTAGTGAAATCACCATGATCTGGAGATTGCTGGATATGGCAGTGATCGCCCAGGATTTACAAAAGAAAAAGTCTGTTGATTATTTAAGGGGGAAAATTATTCAGGCCACATATTTTACAGATACGACCCTTCCTCATACCCTGGCACGTACAAATATACTTTTACGCAAGGAGCGGGAAATTTTGGACATGCCGGAAAAAGCTTTTTAGGTGACTTAATTTCAGCCAATGAGGAATAAAAATAATAATTAAAATTTAATCCATTTTTATTGTAAGGGACAAAGATGAACAATTATCTTAACGAGTTCAATAAAAAGCTTGTTTCAGCAGAAACAGCGGTAAAGGTTGTTAAATCCAATGATTGGGTTGCATACAGCCATTTTGTCATGTTTCCTGAAACTTTAGACAGGGCGCTTTCTCTGAGAGCAAAAAAATTGACCGCAGTAAAGGTTAAAACTTCAACTGCCATGCATCCTGTAAAAGTCGCAGAATGTGATCCCAAGCAGGACTCCTTTATTTATAACAGTTCATTTTTCAGTAAACATGACAGGCAGCTTGGAGACAAAGGCCTTGCCCATTATATTCCTGGAAATTTTTATGAAGAGGTAAGCTGCCTTAAAAGGGAGCATACTGCCCGACCCAATGTTGCCATGATCAAGACCGCTCCCATGGATGAAAAAGGAAATTTTAATTTCGGTCCTTCCACCACATTTACGCTTGCAACCTGTGAATCGGCAGACACGGTGATCATCGAGGTAAATAATAATGTTCCAGTCTGTTCAGGGGGGAAAAATGAAAGCATTCACATATCCCAAGTGGATTATATAGTTGAAAGTGACGATTCCCTTCTCCCAACCATCCCAGAAATTGCCGTGACGGATACGGATCGTAACATAGCAGAATTTATCATGAAGGAACTCAGTGACGGTTGCTGCCTTCAGCTTGGAATTGGCGGGACATCCAATGCAGTTGGCAACATGATAGCGGATTCTGATTTAAAAGATCTTGGGTTTCACAGCGAAATGATGAACGATTCCTTTTTAAAACTTTTTGAAAAGGGGAGGATTAACGGGTCAAAAAAGAATATTGATAAAAACAAACATGTATACACCTTTGCAATGGGGTCTGAAAGACTTTACAGATTTCTTGATAAAAACCCTTCCTGTGCCGCCTATTCCGTGGATTATACCAACGATTATGAAATCATTGCCAAAAATGATAACGCCATAAGCATAAACAATGCCCTGCAGGTGGATCTTTACGGGCAGGTCTGTTCGGAATCCCAGGGAACTCGACATATTTCAGGCACTGGAGGGCAGCTCGATTTTCTCATTGGTGCAACAAAATCCAAAGGGGGCAAGGCTTTTATCTGTCTTCATTCAACGCGGAAAAGAAATGGAAAAGTGGTCTCCAATATCGTTGCCGATGTCCAGGGAATTGTGACTATACCAAGATCCATGGCATTTTATGTTGTCACTGAATATGGCCTGGCAAACCTCAAGGGGAAAACGACCTGGGAAAGGGCGGAAATGATTATCTCTCTTGCCCATCCAATGTTTCGGCAGGAATTGATGGAAGAGGCCCATCGATTCAGTTTATTTACCCGGGCCAATAGAAAATATAGCTAACTATAAGGAGGTGATAAATACGGGGAAAGGATTTTACCATGCATAAATTAATAACTAACAATTTATTAAAGGAAAATTATTATGGGAAAAAAGATCGCAAGTCAAATGATTATCTCTTTGTTTATGGTGTGCTTATTATTTGTTGGAAATAATCCTGCTATTGCAGGGGATAAGGTTCTTCTCTCCATAGCCACAGCCAGCACTGGCGGTAGCTGGTACCCTGCAGGCGGGGCCATTGCAAGTATTATCAATAAATATGTTCCCGGTGTAGAAGCGTCTGCTCATCCCTCTGCAGCAAGCCGTGAGAACATTCGTTTAATTGAAAAAAAGAAAACAGATCTTGGCATGGTCATGCCTGATGTTGCATACTTTGCTCAAACAGGGACAGATATTTATAAGGGGAAAACACCTTCTAAAATTACGGGGCTGTTTTCTTTCTGGGGAATCGACCTTTTAATTATTGCCCGGGCCAATTCTGATATATACAAAATTGAAGATTTAAGGGGGAAAAAAGTTGGGTTCGGACCTCCCGGCAGTGGCAGTGAAGCCATGTCTAAAAGAATCCTTGGCGAGTATGGCATTACATATAAGGATTTAAAGGCCCAGTTTTTATCTGCTCCGGAACAAGCAAGAGCTTTAAAGGACAACTCTCTTGACGCAGCAATGTATACAATTGGAACGCCGGCAGCTGCCTTTGTTGATCTTTGTACCCTGAACAAATGTCGTCTCATCCCCATTGAAAAACAAATGATGGGGAAATTATTGAAAAAATATCCCTATTATTCTGCTTCCGTTATTCCTGCCAATGCATACCCTCAGATAACAACTGATACGCCGGCCTTAAAATGGCTGGGTCTTATTGTGGTATCTGAAGATATGGATACTGATCTGGCCTATAATATTGTAAAAAATATCAGCAAAGACCATCTGGATGAATTCAAGCAATGCCATGCAAAAGCCAACGGCCTTACCACGGAGGGAATGTCCAAAGGGATGTCCATTCCATGGCATCCAGGTGCAGCAAAATTCTGGAAGGAAGTTGGACTCCTGAAATAAACAAATTTTTTCAGGGGTTTTTAATAAGAAAAAATAAAAAAATATCCTAAAGGAACGGGGAGTTATTCTCGTTCCTTAGTTCCCCTTTAGTTTATGGATAAACCAAAATATGACGGCACACCCAAAAAAATATTGGTTCATAGCTATTTTTAGCGTTGTTTTTGTAATTTTTGCAATACTTGGTTTTTTTCCCAAAAAGTATGAGGTAAGGATTGAAAATGTTTCTGAAAATAAAATCATCCACAGACTCAAGGCAGAACCGGGAAATAATTTGTGGCTGATTCATATTAATTCCGTTGAAAAACTGCCTGTTGCAGAACAATATGAAATTGCCGAGAATTATCAATTTTCTTTTTCAGAAGTCATCTACATGGCGCCCTATGTTGGTTATCTCAATAGTGAGAAAGCCAAAATTATTGCACCGGGGACGATCAGGATTTCTGATTTCAGCTCTCCCATGGAATCGATAAGCTTTTTTGCCGGAGACATCTCAAAACACATGATGTTCTGGAATGGTAAATGGCTTCCCCTTTATGAAGATGCCGGTGGAGGTGATCTAATTCGCATTACAATAGAAAAAATATCAGGTTTCAATATGTTTTTATTAAAAAGGAAGTTGTCCCATGGAAAAGAATAAATCAGGTACTAAAATTGCTATGTTTATCTCCATCACCGCCATTATCATGGCAATCTTCCATCTCTATACGTCCGGGTTTGGAAGATTTCCGGCCCTGCAGCAGCGTTCCATCCATCTTGCCTTTACGCTTATTCTTACTTTTTTCATTTATCCCATAAGCAAAGGTACCATATCCGGCAAATGGTCAATGTTTATCAATTCAGTTTATTGTATTGGCGGGTTGGCTGCATGCGGGAATATCGCTTTTTATGTCTATTATGTTCTTTTTGAGCGAGCCGGGGAATCGACAACTCTTGACATCGTTCTTGGAACAATATTGATTTTCCTGGTTCTTGAGATGACCAGAAGGGTTATGGGATGGGCCTTACCCATTATCACCATTATCTTTATCGCTTATGGCTTTTTGGGCTCATATATAAATATACCGTATTTATCCCATGCAGGCATGGATGTTCCCAGATTTATCTCTTATACTTACCTTAGCACGGAAGGGCTTTTCACCATTCCTTTGGGAGTGTCGGCAACCTTTATAGCGGTTTTTGTGATTTTTGCATCTTTTCTGGTTAATTCCGGTGTAGGAGATTTTTTTATGGATTCTGCCATGGCCATTGCCGGCGATAAGACAGGTGGCCCTGCCAAGGTAGCTGTTGTTTCAAGTGCCATAATGGGATCAGTCTCAGGCAGTTCCGTGGGTAATGTTGTTACCACAGGATCCGTCACCATTCCTTTGATGAAAAAGATGGGGTTTCCAGCCGTCCTTGCCGCAGGAATCGAAGGGACTGCTTCAACAGGCGGACAGATTATGCCACCCCTGATGGGGGCCACGGCTTTTATCATCGCAAGTATTGTGGGAGTGCCCTATCTTACTGTATGCGTAGCAGCATTTGTTCCTGCAGTTCTTTCTTTTTTATGCGTTTATATAATTGTCCATTTTGAAGCTGTCAGGCTTGGAATCAAAGGCCTTCCAAAATCTGAACTTCCCAAACTCTGGCCAGTTGTCAAAAAAAAGGGCCATCTGCTTTCGCCCCTCATAATTCTTGTTATAATGCTTATTATGGGATTTACTGCCATGAAGGCGGGTTTTTATTCAATAATAGCCGTAATTATAGTCTGTTCATTACAAAAAAGTACCAGAATGGGTTACAAACAAATTCTTAGGACACTGGAATCAGGAGCAAAGGCTGTTATTCCAATTGCAGCGGCATGCGCCTGCTCGGGAATTGTTGTGGGAGTCCTTACCCTGACAGGGCTTGGCCTTAAGATATCCTATCTTCTGGTGGAGATAGCCAATGGCAGCCTGCCCATTCTCCTGATTCTTGCCATGTTAGTATCCATATTTCTCGGAATGGGAATCACCACCACTGCAGCGTATCTTCTGGTTGCCATTGTGGTTGCACCAGTCCTTGTTCAAATGGGCATTCCAGAGCTTGCCGCTCACATGTTTGTTTTTTACTATGCCGTGATTTCCACCATTACTCCCCCCGTTGCTCTGGCAGCCTATGCCGCAGCAGGCATAGCCGGTACGGATCCTTTAAAAACAGCAATAACAGGGTTCCGGGTGGGAATAGCCAAATTTGTTGTTCCCTTTTATATTATTTACCGGCCGGACTTTATTCTGGTGGATGCTGACCCCTTTAAAGCAGTGGTGGCAATCGTCATATCTATTGTCGGCATATGGGCCCTTGCAGGAAGCTCCTGCGGTTTTATGTTTAGACAATTGACATGGGTTGAAAGAATTATCCTGTTTGTTTGCGTACCATTCACCATTCCCCCTGATTTCATAATGAATACCCTGAGTATGGGTGTTATACTTTTTATCAGCGTGATTGCCTGGTTGAATGCACGTAAATCAGACGAACTGCCGACCATTGTATAGATGCTGTAATTAAAATTTATAAAAAGAAGCAACATTAAAACAAGGAACCATTGAAAAATGACAAAACAGGACATTATTATAACGGCTGCCGTTACAGGGAGTTTTGGTGATAAATCAAAAAATATTCACCTTCCTGTTACGCCAAAGGAAATTGCAGACCATGCAATAAAAGCTCATGGCGTCGGCGCAGCCGTGGCGCATATCCACGTGCGTGATCCAAAAACGGCTGAGCCCTCCATGGAATTGTCACTATACAGGGAAGTTGTGGACAGGATCAGGGATGCCTGTGATATGATTATCAACTTGACCACAGGAGCCGGGGCCCGCATTGTGCCGGATGATGGTGAGATTGTGGGGCTTGGGGCCGGTACTACCTGGAGTAGCCCTGAGAAAAGAACGGAACACATTGTTGCCTTAAAACCGGAATTGTGCTCATTGGATGTCGGTTCCATAAATTTTGGGACCAGGGTTTTTGCCAATATTCTTCCGCATGTGGAAAAAATGGCAAAAATCATTTTTGACGCAGGTGTGAAACCCGAACTTGAAGTTTTTGAAATGGGACATATTCAGATTGCAAAGCACCTTATCCAAAACAGCCTGGTCAAGGGCACCCCATTATTTCAGCTCTGTCTTGGCATTCCATGGGGAATTTCCGGAGATGTAAAAAGTCTTTTAATGATGAAGGAAGCCCTTCCCCAGGGATCTTTGTGGGGAGGCTTTGGAATTGCCCAGAATAGTTTTCCCATGGCAACACATACGGCATTACTGGGAGGAAATATCAGGGTTGGATTTGAGGATAATTATTATCTTGATGCAGGAACACCTGCAAAGGATAATGCCATACTTGTGGCAAAAGCGGTTTCAATCCTTGAATTGCTTGGTTTGAAGGCAGCCACATCAAATAAAGCCCGTGAAATCCTGGGATTGACGGATTAAAAAAACAAGTTAAAGATTCCTATTGTCCCAAAAATAAATTGTGGCAACAGGCGATTAAACATATTTTAAAGGATTATTTATGGTACGATCAAAAGCCATGGTTTTAAAAGGCCCGAGTCAATTGGAGATGGAGGAATTTCCCTTGCCTGAAGTGGGTGAGGATGATGGAATTTTAAAGCTTGAACTCATCGGTGTTTGCGGGTCGGATCCAGGAATTTACAAAGGTAAAACGCGTGGCGCTCCAAGGCCTTATCCCATTATACTGGGACATGAAATTGTGGGCAGGATAGAAAAAATGGGGGCGACGGCAAAAAGGCACCACAAGGTGACGGAAGGAGACAGGGTCATTATTGAATATGCCTTTGGTTGCGGAAAATGTCTGTCGTGCCTTTCCGGGAATTATATCCTGTGTGAAAAAAAATATTCATATGGTTCAATGATTTCTTGTAAAGAACCGCCTCATCTTTTTGGCGCCTATTCAGAATACCTTTATATCCATCCCAGGGCCATGGTTCATAAAATAGAGGATTCCATCTCACCGGAAACAGCCGTATTGATAAGTGCGGTTCTGGGTAATGGCATCCGCTGGCTCAGTACCATAGGCGATCTTCGCCTGGGCAATTCTGTTGTCATTATCGGGCCCGGTCCTCAAGGTCTTGCCGGAGTCATAGCGGCAAAGGAGTCAGGAGCCTCTCCCATCATCGTCATCGGCATGTCCCATGACACAAAACGGCTTGATATGGCACACACATTCGGCGCTGATATCATTCTTGTGGCTGATAAACAGGATTGTATAAAAGAAGTATATGATGCCACCCGGGGCAAAATGGCGAATATGGTTATGGACGTAACTGGTAACCCGGCAGGGGCGGCTTTGGCACTTGATCTTGCAGGCAATGGTGCCACGATTGTCTTACCGGGACTTTATGGTCCTGAAACTCTTGTTCCCCTTGTGCTTGACAAGGCTATTCTAAAGGAATTGAAACTTGTGGGTGTTTTTTCTCACAATTTTCCGGCAGTGGAGACAGCCATTGGCATTGCAGAAAAACACAAATATCCTCTGGAAGAGATGATAAGCCATCGCTTCCCGCTCCACCGGGCCAAAGAGGCAGTTGAACTTGTGGGAGGTTTTGGTAATAATGAGACTCCATTAAAAGTGGTTTTGGATCCAAATATGAAATAATTGTTCAGGAGAAAATATATGAAAAATATTTTTATAGTGGGATCAGGAATAATGGGAAGTGGTATTGCCCAGGTATGTGCCCAGTCAGGTTACAAGGTTTGCCTTATGGATGTTAATAATCAAATGCTTCAAAAAGCAATAAAGGCCATGGAATGGTCTTTAAATAAGATGGAAGAAAAAAAAAGATTAAAGGAAAAAGCCGATGAAATTTTTTCAAGGATCAAGCCGGTAAACAATTTTGACAAAGCACAAGATGCATCCATCGTGATTGAGGCTATTTTTGAGGATCTTAAGGCAAAACATGTCCTGTTTAAAAAACTTGAAGAAATCTGTAGTCTGGATACGATTTTTGGGACAAACACTTCTTCTATTCCCATCATCGAGATTGCAACAGCCATTAAAACCCCCCAAAGAGTTGTGGGAATTCATTTTTTCAACCCGGTTCACAAAATGAAACTTGTGGAAATCATTAAAAGCCTGGCAACTTCAGATGATAACGTTGAAAAGGCCAGGGAATTTGCTGTCTCCATTGGAAAGGATCCTGTTATTGTAAATCGTGACAGCGCAGGATTTATTGTAAACAGGATAAATGGAATGGCTTTTTTAGAAGCATTAAAACTTCTGGAAAAAGGAATCGCAAG
>JAOZRF010000375.1 GCA_029940245.1 Desulfobacula sp. | reverse complement strand
TTGTTTAATTAAAAGGGTCTGACCTCAACCCTGCGGTTTAATGCACGACCGGCTTCCGTGCCGTTTAATGCAATAGGTTGGCTGCATCCCAATCCTTCCGTTGTCATTCTGCCTGGCATAATCCCTTTTCCAACCAGATAATTTTTAACGGCCTGGGCACGTCTCAAGGAAAGGTCCTTGTTCTTCTCAGGCGAACCAACATTATCGGTGTGGCCCTGAATGTTAATATTCATGGCAGGATTTTCACCAAGTGTTTTGATGATATCATCCAATACATAATAAGCACCCGGTTTGATTACCGCGCTGCCAGAACCAAAAAGGACATTGTCAAGAACCCAAACCTTTTTTTCTTTTTTCGGAACCACAACCGGTGCAGGAGCAACAATAGCTGGTTTCTTTTTCAGGAAAACTTTTTCAACAAAATCTGCCATGGCTGCCGGGCTTTTTAACAATTGATCTGCTGTTGAGTAAAAACCGCATCCGCCAATGGATGCAATCTGTTTTAAGGCGGCTGCTCCTGCCGGCGCATCGCCGACAAGGATCGGATAAAAACAAATGGAAGAACCATAGAGTTTTTTTAATGCTTTTGCAGATGGGAGTACATCGCCTGACAAATCCTCACCGTCAGTGATGATAATCACGGCATTGGATTCTCCGGAAAGTCCTTTAAAATCAGCTTGCGCAGCATTCAGTCCTTTACCCAATGGGGTGAGGCCGCCTGGTTCAAAAATTTTTTTAAAATTTTTATCTAAATTGGCAGTAGAATATTTTTCCATCCCATAAAACAATTCCGTTGTCTTCTTTGATACTTTGGGAGAATGGCCGAAAGACCTTAGCCCTGCAGTCTGACCCAATTCAGGAAGTGTCAGATTCAACCTGTTCACCAGGGCCTGAGCCTTATTAAATTTTGTTTCCTGATTTAATGGATAACGCATTGAGCTTGATGCATCAAACACGATCAAAAAATTATCTACCTTTGAAGTGTAAGCTGCTTTATCAAAATTTACTGGTGCAAATGACGCTGGTTTACTCATCTGTTTTGCTGCGCATCCAAATAAAAAAAGGAAGGCAAACAATGTTAATAAGCTTCTCATTAAAAGTCTCATGTCTTTTTTCTCCTTTTGATTTGTTAGTATAAAAAAATGGGTCAAACTAAAGATATTTAATAAAATAATAATCTTTTTATTATATGAAATACAGTTTTAAATCAACCATTTCTTTATGTTTTTTTAATATCTTGCAATTTAGGCCTAAGAATTATATACGAGTGCTGTTTGTTAACCAGAATAAACAAAAAAATGGAATATGGAATTATATCAAGGAATCATCCTCGGCATTATACAGGGTCTTACTGAATTTTTACCAGTAAGCAGTTCCGGGCATCTTGTTCTGGGACAGATTTTTTTTGGACTTACCGAATCACAATTAACATTTGATATCAGTGTTCATATAGGAACACTTCTGGCCGTTCTGGTAGTCTATGCGCAAGACATTTCAGCCATCCTGGTTTCTGTGTCCGGGTTTATTTCAAAGGCGGTTACTTTAAAACCTGTCACCCTTCTTTTAAAAGAAGATAAAAACCTTCAATTGGCCGGGTTAATTTTAATCGCTTCTATTCCAACAGCATGTATAGGGCTTGTCATAAAGCAGTTTGAACATATTTTATTTTCATCAACGCTTCTTGTGGGATTCATGTTGATTCTGACAGGGACAATCCTGTGGGCCTCAAAAAATTTTTATTTTAAAAACAATACTAAAAATGGATTGAACATAAAAAAAGCACTTGTCATCGGGGTAGGTCAGGGAATTGCCGTTATCCCAGGTATTTCGCGGTCTGGAACCACCATTGCCCTGGGGATGTTTTTGGGCCTTGACAGACATATGGCTGCTAAATTTTCTTTCCTGTTATCAATCCCTGCCATAGCTGGAGCAGAAATATTGAGTATAAAAGATATGATAAACAATGGTTTTGTCATTGATCCTGTAACCATATATGCTACAATTGCTTCATTTATAACCGGATTGGTTGCTCTAAAATTATTGCTATCTTTGGTACACTCGGGCAGGTTTCATCTATTTGCCCCGTATTGCTGGCTGATAGGATCTTTGGTCCTTTTATCAAAATTCATTTAAAGGAGATATCATGAATCCCGGGATTTTCAGAGAATATGACATAAGAGGTATTGCAGGCGAGGATATTAAAGAAGAAGATGTGATAATCATTGGTAAAGCTTATGGCAGTCTGTTAAACAGCCAGAATAAAAAAATCATATCTGTTGGCAGGGATTGCAGACTGACATCTGAAAAATTTTCTCAATTGTTTATCCAGGGAATCATATCCACGGGCTGCGATGTCGTTGATATCGGGATCTGCCCCACACCCGTTCTCTATTTTTCCATACATCACCTGAACCTTGAAGGTGGTGCCATGGTGACGGCCAGCCATAATCCCCCGGAATATAATGGGTTTAAACTATTGACCGGCACAGATTCCATTCACGGCCAGGGATTACAGAAAATTCGCATTATCTGTGAAAATAAAAACTTTGTTCAAGGCCATGGCAAGATGACTCAAAAAGATGTCGTCGAGCCCTATAAAGAATATATTTTAAATAATATCAAGATTAAAAAACCCATCAGGATAGGTATTGATGCAGGAAATGGGACAGGCGGAATCACGGCTCTTCCCGTGTTGAAGCAATTGGGTTGCCAGGTAAACCATATATATTGCGATATGGATGGGACCTTTCCCAACCATGAAGCTGACCCAACACAGAAAAAAAACCTTATTGATCTGATCAAACTGGTAAAAGAACAAAATCTTGACCTGGGTGTTGGATACGATGGAGACGCAGACAGAATAGGTGTTATAGACAAAAATGGGAAGGTGATCTATGGAGATCAGCTCATGATTATCTATGCCAGGGAAATCCTTGGGCGAAAGCCCGGGGCAACCTTTATCTCGGAAGTCAAATGCTCCATGGTCATGTATGATGATATTAAAAACCATGGCGGCAATGCCATAATGTGGAAAACAGGCCACTCTTTGATCAAGCAGAAGATGAAAGAAGAAAACGCAGAACTTGCCGGCGAAATGAGCGGCCACATGTTTTTTAAGGACAGATATCTCGGGTTTGATGATGCTCTCTATGCAACCTGCCGTTTGCTTGAAATCATGGCAGATAAAGGCCTTGGTGTTGATGAACTCATTGAGGATCTTCCCAAAACCTTTACAACCCCGGAAATCAGGGTAGATTGCCCGGATGAAATAAAATTCACTGTGGTGGATAAAATGGTAGCCCTTTTTAAAGCCAGGCAGGATGTGATTGATATTGACGGGTTAAGAGCTTTGTACGATGATGGGTGGGGACTTGTCAGGGCATCCAATACCCAGCCGGCACTGGTTCTTCGATTTGAAGCCCTGAGCGAAAAAAGACTTTATGAAATAAGAGAAGAAATTGAAACAGCTTTAAGCAATATTATTGAGGAGATATAATCCCGGGGTCAGGCTTGGCTTATTGGCTTGTTATTCAAATAAGCCAATAAGT
>JAOZRF010000026.1 GCA_029940245.1 Desulfobacula sp. | reverse complement strand
AAAAAGGTCTGTTAAAGCGAATTACAGCTGAAGTTGACTGGAACCTGGAATTATCCCATATCGCAAAATTAAACGAGGAAGCACAAGGCCCCGCACTTTTATTTGAAAATATAAAAGGGTATGATACACCCGTTATCACCAGTGTCTGCACAACGGTACAGCGATTGGCAATTATTATGGGGATGTCCGAAAATTCAAGTCTTACGGATCTTTATAAGGGCTGGGCCCAAAAAGCAAAAAAACCCATACCACCCAGATATATCGATAAAGATAAGGCTCCGTGTAAGGAAAATATCATGATGGGCGATGATGTAGATCTCTACAAATTCCCCATACCCAAGTATTATCCTCTGGATGGGGACAGATTTTATGGTACGGCTCATTTTGTCATCACAAAAGATCCTGATTCCGGATGGGTGAATCTGGGGACCTATCGCGGGCAGCTTCTGGGTAAGGATAAAGTCGGCACCCAGTTTATTAAAGGCAAACATGCTGATATCATGCTGAAAAAATACCAGGCCCTGAAACAACCCATGCCCGTGGCATCGGTTTCCGGATGTGATCCTATATTGTTTCTCGTTGGAGCGGCCAGGGTCGGTGCATTTACAAGTGAATATGATGTAGCCGGGGCCTTCCGCGGTGAAGCCATTGAAGTGGTAAAAGGCGAAGTGGTTGACCTGCCCATTCCTGCCCATGCCGAGATTGTTGTCGAAGGCTTTGTGGATGCGGATAAATTCATGGAAGAGGGGCCCTTTGGTGAATATACGGGGTATTATTCCGGAGTGGGAACGGATCCCAGAAATTTTATTGATGTCAAATGCATAACCCACAGAAATAATCCCATCCACTGGGGAACCACCGTTGGCCGTGCCATAACAGATACACACATGACCATGGCATTGTCCTATGGCGCTACCCTCTGGCAGCAGCTCAATGAGATGAATATTCCAGGATTGAAAGCGGTTTATTGTCCGCCCGAGGGAGCTGGACGATTCCTTGCCATTATCTCCATGAAACAGATGTACCCAGGGCATGTGGATCAGGTTCTGACTGCATCCATCTCAACGGAAATGGGCGCCTATGGGCTTAAGACGGTGATTGTCGTGGATGAAGATATAGATCCATGGGATATTCCCCGGGTGCTGTATGCGTTGAGTTTCAGATTCCAGCCCAACCGTTCCCAGGTCATCAAGAGAGGTCGGTCTACCCCGCTTGATCCGTCATTGCCCATTGATGCGAGATGGATCACTGGACGACTCCTTTTAGATGCAACCATTCCCTATGAATGGGAGCACAAACCCATCCCCATAGAGCTTGATCCGGATGTGGTTGCAAGGGTTAAGGCAAGATGGTCTGAGCTTGGATTTTAAGAAGAGGATACGTTGTGAAACCAATTCGATATACAAAAGAAATGACAGATGAATTTCTGAAAGACGGATACTGGACCCGGGAAACATTCTATGATTTCTGGGAAAAAAATGCCAGAGAAATGCCTGACCAGGAAGCTTTGGTAGATTCAAAATACAGGCTGACATGGAAAAAAGCCGTTGAACTTGTGGATGCCATGGCCATATCCTGGGTTGAAATGGGAATCGAGAAACACTCCAGAGTGATTATTCAGTCTCCCAACAGCGTATATGGGTTTCTGGCAAGAATTGCATGTGAGCGGGCAGGTTTAATTTCTCTGACGGTTTATCCGTACCTGAGGAAAAAAGAGCTGACCTACATGGTGGACAGAACCAAGGCATCAGCCGTGATTATTCTTCATACCTACAATAATTTTAATTATTTAGAAATGTATGAAGAGCTTCAAAAAGAATTTTCTCATCTGAAAAATATTTTCCTGTTTGATGACATCGTGCCCCAGGATGCGCCGGAAGGCACCTTTTCATTGACTGCCATGGCTGAAAAAAGAAATCAATTGCCCGTGGACACGTTAGTGCTTGCCAAAAGACGGTTTGATGCCATTGAAGATATCTCCATTTTAACCACCACCTCGGGAACCACTGGAATTCCAAAGCTGGTTGAATGGCCGACTGCCCCGAGGATCTGCACGTCTAAAGGCCGTGTGGATATCTGGGGTCTGACAAAGGATGATATCACCATGGCCATTGCCCCCCATGCCGGCGGTGCTGCCGGGACCCTGACTTATTTTGCAGCACCCATTGCAGGGGCCAAAACTATTATGCTGGAAGATTTCTCCCCGGATGCAGCCCTGGCCCTCATTGAAAAAGAAAAGGCAACGGCCATTGGTGTGGTGCCGACCCATTTGATCAGAATGCTTGAAGCAGATGTGTCAAAATATGATTTAAGTTCTTTGAGATTTATCCGCTCTGCCGGCGGATATCTGGCTCCCCAGGTGGCAGAGGAAGCTGAAAATGCTTTTGGTGCTTCCATCACCAGTGATCTGGGCACCCAGGATATGGGCTCTGTTTCCGGCTGCCGGGTGGAAGATACCAAGGATCTTCGGCGCAGAACAGTGGGCAGAATGCTGCCCGGCAATAAAGTCCGGCTGGCGGACCAGGAAAACAAGGAAAAAACCGTGCCGGACGGTGACCCCGGCATTCTCTATTTCAGAGGCCCCCATGCACCGGCAGGATATTATCGGGATGAGGAACTGACTTCCACTGTATTTGATAAAAATGGGTGGACCACCACGGAAGACATTGTCAAGTTTGACCAGGGATGTCTCTGGATATTGGGCCGTGCCAAGGACATGATTATCCGGGGGGGACAGAATATTTATCCGGCTGAAGTGGAAGGCCTGTTAAATGATCATCCTTGTGTTTCATCCGTGGCCATAGTGGGATATCCTAACAGGGAAATGGGTGAGAAATGTGCAGCCTATGTGATTGTCAAAAGCGGCATGGAGTTTGATTTCAAAACCATGGTGGATTATTTGAAATCCAAAGAGATTGCCATGTTCAAACTCCCCGAACACCTTGAAATTGTTGATGAATTCCCGGCAGTGGGAGATTCCGGAAAGGTGAATAAAGAGACTCTTAAAAAAGACATCCGAACGAGACTTGGGTTATAAATAGTGCCTGAACGAAAATCTTGTTCAGGCACGGTTTTAGGTTTTAAGTTTTAACCTAATTTTGAGATTTTCGTTCAAACACTATTTAACCTGCTGCAGGCTTATCAAAGGCTAAAAATAAATGACAAACTCCAAAACTGTTTTAATCATATCCACCCTTGATACTAAAAGAGATGAAACACGGTATTTAAAATACAAGTTTAAAGAAATTGGTGTACTGCCGCTTTTAATGGACCTTTCCATGCGGGGAAAGGGAGCATCACATGCAGAGTTGACCCCGTCCCAGGTGGCATCGGCCGGAGGAAGCACCATTGAAGAGATCAATACATCCAAAGAACGCTCCACCATTACCAATATTATTATTGACGGGGCAACCAAAATTGCCATGGATCTGTATGCTGCGGGAAAAATTGATGGTGTCATGGCCCTTGGCGGGTCGACAGGCTCTTTGATGGCAACGGATGTCATGCGGGCACTGCCCTTTGGCATCCCCAAGCTGATGATTTCATCAACAGCAGCACTTCCCGGACTTTCCACAAAATATATTGGTACTGGTGATATTTTATTGTTTCATTCCGTCATTGAAATATCCGGCATGACGGACATGCTCACCAATGTCATGGACAGAGCGTGTTATGCCATGAAAGGTATGATCGAGTATGTGAGCAACACCCTTGCTGTCCACAACAAGAAAAACATTGCCATGACCATGCTGGGCCCGTGTGAACAATGTGCAAGGGCCGTCCGGACAGCCCTTGAAAACAAAGGATACCAGGTCACAGGGTTTTCTGCAGCCGGTGTTGGCGACCAGGCAATGGAAAAAATGATTGCAGAAGGATTTTTCCAGGGCGTTATTGACCTTGCACCGGGAGGGGTTGGAGAACATTATTTCGGGTATATGCGGGATGGTGGTCCCAACCGGCTGGAGTCTGCCGGGAAAAAAGGAATTCCCCAGATTATCTCCACCTGTTCGGTCAATCACATGACTCCGTCCAGGTCAAAATATAAAAAAGAATTCCATAGCCGACCAAAATATGATCTTGATAAATTCCGGACCTGGCTTCGCCTTAATCCTTTTGAACTCAAAGCCGTGGCCAATGAATTTGCCAGAAAACTCAATGGGGCAAAAGCCCCTGTAAAACTGATCATCCCCATGCAGGGATGGTCATCTGTGGATGCAAAAGGAACTCCTACTTTTAACCCGGAAGAAGACCGCATTTTTGTTGAAACATTAAGGGCTAAACTTGATCCAATCATGGAAATTATTGAAATTAATGCAAACATGGAAGATTCTGCCTTCAGCCGGCAGGTGATAAAATCAGCATTGGAGCTTTTTTAATGGACATATCTTTTGAAAGACAATTAATTAAAATGATTGAGCCCTTATACAAAAAGGGTCGTGATGGAGACTGGGAACATATCCTGCGCATGGTAAAACTGTGTAAATATCTGCTGGAACATGAAAAAGCAGATGAGGATATTGTTCTGCCGGCAGCATACCTCCATGACTTAGGATGGACAGCCATTGACTTTTCTGACTTTAACAAGGCCACTCCCGGTGTAAAGGCTGATTCGGTAAGTTTTACCAGTCACATGGAACAGGGAGCTGTTATTGCCGGTAAAGTTCTGTCAGAGTTTAAATTTGATAAACATAAGATTAAAGAGATCCAGAGCATCATTAAAGTTCATGATCTGCCGGATATCGTTTTTAAAATGAACAATATTTCAGCAACCCTGGTGGTGGAAGCAGACCGACTGGACAGATACGGCAAAGCCGGCCTTGAGCGGTTTAAAACCATGTTCGGACCAGATAAACTTTCCGGACAATATTGGGAAGAGGCCAGACAACTAAGAATTGATGGTCTTAAAGAGTGGTTCAGAACAAAGACTGCCATCAACCTGTCTAAAAAACTGGCCGCAGAAATGGGGTTGTTTAATTAGCCGGAGATTTGGCCTGATCACAGAACAGGCATTTTAAAAAAACCATTTTATGGAGAAATAAGGATGATTGTTAAAAACTGGATGCATAAAAATCCTGATACCATGTCAAGTGATTGTTCAACAAAAGAAGCCATAAATTTATTTGAAAAAAATCGAGTCCCTTTTATGGCAGTGGTTGATAACGGGAAATTCAGAGGACTTATTGCCAGAAGGGATTTAAGAGAAGCTGCTTCCTGGGCCATTGCAACCCAGGATATCTATGAAGTACAATATTTTAATGAAAAACTGAAAGTAAAAGATATTATGGTTAGAAAACCCGTTATCCTGTCTGTGGATGATACTGTTGAAACGGCTCTTGAAAAGGGCAAACAATTCGGCAGAAGCTTTTTGCCGGTTATGGATGGTGAAACCTTTGTGGGAAGCCTTTCAAACAGGGATTTCTCCCATGCACTAAGCCAGCTTCTAGGAAGTGCGGAAGGATTGCATGGCGTTTCCATTGAAATAAACGGTGATTCCAAGATTACCATCAAAAAAGTTCTGGAAGATAACTTTATAATGGGTCTTGAAATCAAGGGGCTGTTTACCTTAAAAAATCCTGATTCAGGCGCTAAAAGGCTTATCATAAGGTTTGAAGCAAAATCTCTGAAAAAAATTGTCTCTTTAATTGAGGAAAAAGGTTACAATTTAGTCGAAGTGGTCAAAAACAAAGAATAGAATTATAAATTGCAAACCGCAAGGAGTATATTATGACCGACCGATTAATCGTGGGGATAGCCGGGGCAAGTGGTGTGATTTATGGCATCAGAATGCTTGAAGTCCTTAAAAATCGTGGCATTGAAACCCATCTGATTATTTCGGAAGCCGGAAAACTCAATATCAGGATTGAAACGGATTATGATGTGGATAAAGTTCTTGCCATGGCTGACTTTACCTATACCAATAAGGATATTGCTGCATCTGTTGCCAGTGGTTCCTTTCTGACCATGGGCATGGTGGTGGCACCCTGTACTGTTAAAACCCTGTCTGGAATTGCAAACTCCTATAATGAAAATCTCTTAACCAGGGCCGCAGATGTTCAGCTCAAAGAAAAACGCAAACTCGCCCTGATGTTCAGAGAAACCCCTTTGCATATAGGTCATTTAAGACTGCTGACCCGGGCCGCAGAAATGGGAGCACATATTGTCCCGCCGATTCCGGCTTTTTATCACCACCCCAAAACCATTGACGACATTATTAATCAGTCTGTCGGAAAAGTCTTGGATTACATGGGGATAGAACATGACCTGTTTAAACGATGGGATAATGCTGAACTGGATAAGCTTGTGAACAAACCCAAAATCCAAAATGCAGGATAACAGTTATAAAACGATTCCTCAACCAGGGCATCATTTCTGTAAATTGCTAGTTGCTTTTTTTCCCCAAACACGCTAATTTTTAAAAACAAATGGTAAATTGCTGGCTATCAAACATCTAAAATAAATAATGTTTTGATTTATTGATGATTATTCAAAAAATGATGAATCATAAGTTTAAAAAAAATTTCTTTGCAATTACGATCTTTATTTTTTGCATAACGACTCTTTTTTTATCACAAGGCTGTTCCGTCATCATATCATCTGCCACATCAGACATGATGGAAGCTCTTTCCACCACAATTTTAAACAATGACGATTTATCTATGGTAAAAACCGGAGCGCCGTCTTATCTGCTTATGATCGACAGCCTGATCAGCAAAGACCCGAAAAATAAAACCCTGCTGTCCACGGCAGCCATGTTGTACACAGCTTACTCAGATCTGTTTGTAAAAGACACGGCCAGATCAAAAAAAATGGCGCAAAAAGCATTGAATTATGCCAACCAGGCCATCTGCCTTGAAAAAAATAGTGCCTGCGGGCTTAAATCAGAAACCTTTGAAGATTTTGAAAAAATTATTTCAAAAATGAAAAAGAAAAGCGTCCCAGCTCTTTTTGCTCTGGGCAATGCCTGGACAGCCTGGATCATGGCCAATAAAAATGATTTTAATGCTATCGCAGACATTGCAAGCATTGAGTTGATCATGCAACGAGTGATTGAGCTTGATGAAGGATACAAAGATGGTGCTGCATATCTTTATATGGGATCTCTTTCAACCTTGCTTCCGCCTGGTCTTGGCGGCAAGCCCGCGTTAGGAAAACAATATTTTGATAAGGCTGTCTTTTTGTCAAAAGGGAAAAACCTGATGGTAAAGGTTGTTTTTGCAAAATTATATGCACGGATGATATTTGACAGAAAACTTCATGATCAATTGTTAGAAGAGGTGATGGCAGCCAATCCCTGCGTGCCGGGATATACCCTTGTAAATACCTGGGCCCAAATACAGGCCAGAGAATTGATAAATAGCGCAGATGATTATTTTTAAACTTTGTTGAATTGGAGTTATCCATGATTATTCAAATCCTTAAACGGCTGGCATTGATATTGTTTATTCTGCTCGTAACAGAAAATGTCCATGCCGTAGTACTGAAAATTGCCACTCTTTCACCTGAAGGCTCCATGTGGATGGAAAAAATGCGTAATGGAGCAGACATGGTGGCCCAAAAAACCGATAAGCGTGTGATATTTAAATATTATCCCGGCGGTGTCATGGGCAATGATAAAACGGTTTTAAAAAAAATTCGTATCGGCCAGTTACACGGTGGTGCTGTTGTGGCCGGAAGCCTTTCCCAATTTTTTCCTGCCAACCAGATTTATGCACAGCCTTTAAAATTCAAAAGCATAAAAGAAATGGACTATGTCAGAAAATATATGGACCAATATATCATTGACGGACTTGATGCAGCAGGATTTGTGACATTCGGGATAATCGGCGGGGGATTTGCATACATTATGTCACAAAACCCCATTGAAACAGTAGAGGATCTAAGAAATCAGAAAGTCTGGATTCCAGACAACGATCAAGCCAGCCAGAATTCCATTAAAGCCTTTGGGGTCACTCCCATCCCGCTATCCATTGCAGATGTTAGAACCAGCCTTCAGACCGGTTTAATTGACACAGTGGCGACATCTCCTGTCGGGGCGATTGTCCTGCAATGGCATACCCAGATCAAATACGTTACAAACATACCCCTGATTTATCTTCATGCTATTTTTGCCGTTGATAAAGCGGCCTTTTTAAAAATTGCCGAACCGGATCGCAAAATTGTTACCCAGATCATGACCAACGCATCAAAAGAAATTGATGTCCAGAACAGGGAAGATGATATCAATGCCATCCAGGCCTTAAAGAACAGGGGAGTAATATTTATCACACCTTCCAAAGATGCCCTGGATGAATGGCAGAGAATAGCTGACATTGCATCAAAAAAAATGGTCGAATCAGGTGTTCTTCCAAGGGATGTGGTGGATCAACTGGATAGGTATCTTGCTGATTTTCATTCAAAAGCACAAGCCGGCCATGACTAGTAAAAATATTTCTTTTGTCCAAAAAATCATTGCATTTCTCCATAGGATTGAAGACGGCATCCTCATCGGGCTTCTGCTTTTAATGATCATCATGGCCGTGGCACAGATATTCTTAAGAAATCTCTTTGATTCAGGAATTCTCTGGGGTGATCCCCTGGTCAGGACCCTGGTCCTGTGGATCGGTCTTATCGGTGCTATGGTTGCCAGCAGAAACAACCATCATATCAGTATTGACGTTATATCCCGGTACCTTCCCGATCAAATCAAAAAACTCTCGAATCTTATGATATCTATTTTCACCACACTGGTCTGTGCTGTTATGGCATATTACAGTCTTATGTTTGTGATAATGGAAAGAAATGCCGATATTTTAGCCTTTGCCAAAATCCCGTCCTGGATCTGTGAAAGCATTCTCCCGATATCCTTTGCCATTATCAGTTTCAGGTATCTTTTATTGTCTTTTACAAGCTTTTTCAAATTGTTTAAGCACATTCCGCAATGATAGAAATACTCATAGCCATACTGATTCTTTTTGCCTTTCTTGGTGCACCGCTTTTCACTATTATCATTGCTGCTGCCATGACAGGGTTTTATTCCGGCGGTATTGATTTATCCGTTATGGCTATAGAATTGTATCGCATCGCGGATACACCCATTCTCCTTGCATTGCCCTTGTTTACCTTTGCCGGATATATTCTGGCAGAGACCAACACTTCAAAACGCCTTGTCCGGATGACCCAGGCCTTTTTCGGATGGATGCCCGGAGGACTGGCCATTGTTGCATTTATTGTCTGTGCTCTTTTTACCGCTTTTACAGGCGCCTCGGGTGTCACCATCGTGGCCATGGGAGCATTATTGTATCCAGCGCTGAAACAGGCCGGATATAAAGATAAGTTCAGCCTGGGGCTTGTAACTACATCAGGAAGCCTGGGGCTTTTGCTTCCCCCGTCCCTTCCCCTTATTCTGTACGGGGTCATAGCCCAGCAGATGGGTTCAGGAGAAGGGATCTCAATTGAAAAATTATTTATTGCCGGTATTCTACCGGCTATTTTAATGATTCTCCTTCTATCTTTATGGAGTGTCTGGGCCAATCGCAAAAATTCTACTATCCCTTTAATCGCCTTTTCTTTTAAAAAGGCCTTATCCGCTTCCAGAGAAGCCATTTGGGAAATTCCGCTGCCCATATTTATATTTACAGGTATTTACACGGGGTTTTTTGCAGTTTCCGAGGCAGCTGCAGTGACTGCCATGTATGTATTGATCGTGGAAGTCTTTATTTACAAGGAAATCAAGTTGTCCCAGCTAGCTGCCATCATCCGGGAATCAATGGTGATGGTTGGAGGTATTCTTTTAATATTGGGGGTTTCCCTTGGCTTTACGAATTTTCTGATAGATGCAGAAGTGCCCATGAAATTGTTTGGTCTCTGTCAAACCTTTGTGAGCAGCAAACTTGTCTTTTTAATTCTTTTAAATATCTTTCTTTTGATTCTTGGGGCCATGCTGGATATTTTTTCAGCCATTGTCATCATGGTCCCCCTGATGTTGCCAGTTGCACTGGAATATGGCGTTGATCCCATTCATCTGGGGATTATTTTTCTTGCCAACATGCAGATCGGATATTTTACCCCGCCTGTGGGGATGAACCTGTTCATAGCGGGATATAGGTTTAATAAACCCATTATTGAAATTTACAAGGCCACCATTCCGTTTATGCTGGTATTGCTTCTGGCTGTCCTGATCATTACTTACTGGCCATGGCTCAGCCTTGTATTAATTTCTTAACCTAAATAGTGATCATATATTTCTATAACATGGTTTCTCATTTCTAAAAAATGGGCGTTGGAAATCTCAAGGCTCTTTTCCTGAAGATCAAGCCTGTGCATGGCCTTTCGCATGGCAAGATAAGCGTTTTGGAGTCGTTCGCTTTCACATCCCGTAATAATTCCTTCTGCATCAAGGCTTTCCAAAAGCCTTATATTATCTGTCCAGATCATTATATCAGGGCAGGTATGGGCATTTTTTAAAATTAAATATTGAACCAGAAACTCAATATCCACAATACCACCCCTTGACTGCTTTAAATCAAAAAAATCTTTTTTGGCCTTTAAGCGCTCAGCCCGCATCCGTTCCCGCATCTTGCTGACCTCCCTCTTTAAGGTCGCAGCATCCCTTTTCTCACCCAGAACTGTCTTCCGGATCTTCTCGAATCTTGAACAAAGGGCTTTATCTCCGGCAACAGGCCTGGCCCGGATCAATGCCTGATGCTCCCATGTCCAGGCATCTTTTTTCATATACGCTTCAAAGGCATCAATATGGGAAACAATCATCCCGGATTCCCCCCCCGGCCTCAACCTCATATCTGTGCCATACAATTTGCCTGCAGGCGTATGCATGGTTAACGCATTAATCATCCGCTGTCCCAGATTAGAATAAAACCGGCTGGTATCAATGCGTTTTTCTTTTCCTTTTGTAACCCCGGAATCTGCCTTATGTAAAAAAACAATATCAATATCTGATTTATATCCCATTTCAAGCCCGCCTACCTTGCCGTATGCAATAATGGCAAACCCGCAATGTTCAGGGGTTTCATCTGATAACCCCTGGGGAACGCCATATTTTTGGGTCACAATATGCCAGGCGATCTGAAGCACTTGGGAAAGAACGGTCTGGGCAATATAGGTCAAATGGTCACTGACTTTCATCAAGGGATAATCTCCACTCACATCTGCCGCAGCAACCCGCAGATAATTGATCTGCCGGAAAATGCACAACTCTTCAAGCAAAAATTCCAGATCTCCTGATGGAATCGCTGCCATTCGAATTTCCATCTCTTTTTCCAGGGCCTCTTTGGCAGGAGGAGAATACAGGGTATCCGGATGCATGAGTTCGTCCAGCAAAGCCGGATGGTTTGAAAGGAATGTAATGATCCAGGGACTTTTCTTTGCAAGGGTGATCAATGTTTCAAGTGCGCCTTTATTTTCCAGGAGCAAAGACAGATAGCAGGTTCTTCTCTCAATGGTGATGATCAGATCAATTAACTTGACAAAGACAGCATCGGAATCATTTTGCCGGCCGATCTTCTTAATCAGGACGGGAATCAGCCTTGCCAGCTTTTTCCTTCCATTGGGTGTCAGCCGCTTTGTATTTGGATGTTCTTCAAGCGATCTTAAAATGCCCAATACCCTGTCAGGTTCTTTAAAGCCACTGATTGTTATGGCATCTGCGGCAAACTGGGGATCATTGATGTTGATCCATAATTCTTTAAGATCCTGAATCTCTTTGTCTGGTTTTTCCTGTTTTTCCGACACCAGCAATTGATTGAAATGATAATGAACCTTTTGCATGTGATCATTTAAGGTTTTGATAAAATCATCCCATGCCATATATCCCATGGAAAGTGCCAGAATTTTTCGTCTATCTTCTTTTTCAGGAATATCATGGGTTTGGCGGTCAGCATAAGCCTGAAGCCTGTTTTCAACCATCCGTAAAAATATATAAGCGTCTTTCAGATCTTTTTGGGTTACCTCATTAATGCAATTATGGGTTTGCAACAGATTCAGGATTTTTAAAATCTTTGGTTCCTGGAATTTAGGCTCCACCCCGCCCCGGATCAGCTGAAACAATTGCCCGAAAAATTCTATTTCCCTGATGCCTCCGGCACCCAGTTTGATATTGTGTTTTAATCGTTTATTTTTGACCTGCAGGGTAATTCTGTGTTTCATATCCCTGAATGAGTCAAAAGACCCGTAATCAAAATACCGTCGAAAAATAAAAGGATTCAAAACCTTTAAAAGCTTAAGACCGGCTTCAATGTCACCTGCAATGGGCCGTGCTTTTATCATGGCATATCTTTCCCATTCTCTTCCCTGGGCCTGATAATACGCTTCAAAGACAGAACTGCTCATCACCAGGGGGCCGCCATCGCCATAGGGCCTTAACCGGGTATCGATCCTGTAAAAATTCATTGCCTGGGAATTTAATGAAAAAAATTTTAAAAATCTGCGAAAAAGTTCTGTGAAAAACGCGTCATTGGAAATAATATTCTCCCCGTTTGTAACCCCTTCTGCAGGGTATGCAAAGATAAGATCCAAATCTGAAGAAAAATTCAATTCCCCGGCACCTAACTTGCCCATGCCCAGCACGATCATTCCCTGAAAATTTCCTTCGTGGTCACAAGGAACCCCATAGGTTTTACAAAGATCTTCATAGATAACCGTTGTGACCATGTCAACCATGGCATCTGCAAGATTGGACAGGTCGCAAAGCGTTTCCTCAAGCAAAGCTTTTCCTGTCAGATCACGCCATGCAATCCTGATGATTTCATACACCTTGACCTGTAAAAGCAGTTCCCTGACCCTTTCCACGTCCATATCCCCGGCAATTGTTCTTTCAAGGGTTGCCTTATATGTATGATTTGAATAAGACTTGAAAAGATCTTTTGACTCGACAAGTGTTTTAAGGATACCTGGATTTTGAATCAGGATTGATGAAATAAATTCACTGAAAAGAAAAATTTTTATGAGATCAAATTTTAACTTAGAAGATAGATCCATCTTCATACCGGATTTTTCCAGACTTTCCTTAAAGGAATCAACTCTGGTTTCTATTGTTTTAAAAAGCTGTTTATCAAGATCAGGGAACACCCTGTTAATTTCCGTATGGTCCATTTATGCCCTGCCTTACAGGTTAAATAAATAGTGTCTGAATGAAAATTGCCAAGATTTCAGCCAAATTTACTGATAGCACCATAGTATCGCCGACAAATTTTATCAAGAACACAAATACAAATACTAAACAAACCATTTATCGGAAATACCAGGATTGGTATTTCCGATAAATAGAGCGATTCGTGACC
>JAOZRF010000374.1 GCA_029940245.1 Desulfobacula sp. | reverse complement strand
CGACGGGATTCTGGTTGCCAGTGTGGCCCAGGAAGGATTGTTAAGGTCGTTGAAAAAATGATCCGGAAAACCATTTTTGACTCTGAATCGTTTAACTGGTAGTTGCAATATATATTACCATACAGACCTGGGAAAAGAATGAAAGGCAGAACCGTGAAAATTGAAATTGAAAGACAGGTGGGTTTTTATGAGGTGGACTCCCATTTTTTTCTTCGTTTCAAGTCATTGCTGAATTTATTTCAGGATTCAACAAGCGTTCATTCGGACAGGGGCGGATGTGGAATTCGCTGGCTGATGAGTCAGAAAAGGGCCTGGGTGCTTCATCGCATCTGTGTCCATGTCCACCGGATGCCATGCCTGGGAGATGATCTGCGGATTTTTACCTGGAGCAGAGGGGGAAAAGGGTTTCGGGCCTATCGCGATTTTGAGATTTTCAGCAACGGCCAAAAACTGGTATCGGCTGCAAGTCTGTTCCTTTTTATCGATCTTGAAAGAAAGAAGATACTCAAAATTCCGGAAGCGGCGGGCCGATGGTATACTGTCGAGAAAGAGCAGGCCCTTGATATGAATATTGATGAGTTTTACCCAAATCTTCGTTTTGAGCCTGAAATATCTGAAACCATAAACATCAGGCCTTCGGATTACGATCCCCTGGGACATGTAAACAATGCACTTTATCTGGATTTTTTAGAAAACCTGGTTCATCGGGTTTTTAAAAACACAAAGAAACTCCAGCAGGTTGTGATTCAATTTCACAATGAAATTCCAAAAGGATTGGACAGGATTGAAATAGGAATTCAACAAAAAAATGAATTATATGAGTTCAAATTATTTTCATCAGGGTGTATTCACGCTGCCGGAACTTTTATGCCGTTTAATTCTTTTTAATCGTTTTTAAAATAACAAAAAATGATAAAGATTACAAATTATGTTTTTATGGATCCATTCAAAGGGGGAAGCTGATGTTTAGTATTGATAATACCATAATGCTGCTGATTGATGTTCAGGGGCAGTTGGCCCAGTTGATGCACGAAAAAGAAAAATTTTTTAAATCATTTGAAATCTTGATCCAAGGAATGAAAATTCTTGGCGTGCCAATTATCTGGATGGAACAGATCCCAAAGAATTTAGGCCCAACCACGGAAGCCCTTTCTAAATATTTAACAGATCAGTCACCCATAGAAAAATTTTCATTTTCATGCTGCGACGAACCTCGATTTGTGGATGAATTTAACAAAGCCGACCGGACCCAGGTTCTCTTAACCGGCATTGAATCTCATATCTGTGTGTTTCAAACGGGATATGAGTTGATCAAACAAGGTTGTCAGGTCCAGGTGGTAGCTGATTGTGTGTCATCCAGAACAAAGGAAAACAGGGAAATCGGCATCCAGAGAATTATTCAGTCCGGCGGCCGGGTTACCTGTGTTGAAATGGTATTTTTTGAATTATTGCGGGCTGCTCAGGGTGATAAATTCAAGCAGATTATAAAATTGATCAAATAGAATTGTTGAGATTCAGTAAAAATATTTGACAAAAAAAATGATTTGTGTATTATAAAGGATTGGTTTTTATGGGGGTTATCCATATTGGGGCAGTTATGACTTTTCTGACAGCAATTCAAGGATTATTTTATGAATCGTATGGCGAGTATTTCCCGAAAAACAAAAGAGACGGCTATAAACATTGGTTTTAATTTAGATGGTTCAGGCAAGGCAGACATTTCAACGGGAATTCCTTTTTTTGACCACATGCTTACCGCTTTCACAGTCCATGGTTTTTTTGATCTTGAGATCACTGCCAAAGGAGATCTTGACGTTGATTATCACCACACGGTTGAGGATATCGGTCTTGTCCTTGGGCAGGCACTTTCTAAATCCCTTGAAGATAAAAAATCTATTATCCGGTTTGGAGATAGCTGTGTCCCCATGGATGAAGCATTATCAAGAGTTACCATCGATGTGTCAAGCAGGCCCTATCTTGTTTATAATTTTCCATGCGATCTTAAAGTGAAAGGAACATTTGATGCCTATCTTGCCAAAGAATTTTTTCAGGCATTCTGTGTTCAAGGAGCCATTAACCTTCATATTAATTCGTATTATGGTGAAAATGAGCATCATGTCCTTGAATCAATTTTTAAAGCCCTTGGAAAATCTTTGTATATGGCCACCAGAATTAATGAAAATATTTTTGGTGTCCTTTCCAGCAAGGGAAGTCTTTAAAAATCGTTTATTCATTTCAAATTATTCAAAAATTAAAAATAATATAGTGAAGATAAATGCTAATCATACCGGCTGTTGATATTAAACAAGGCAAATGTGTCCGGCTGTTACAGGGCCGAATGGAAGATACCACTCATTACTCGGATGATCCTGTAAAAATGGCTCAAAGATGGGAGGATGACGGTGCAAGCCTTATCCATGTGATTGATCTTGATGGTGCTTTTGCAAAACAGGTTAAAAATTTTAAAACCATAAAGGCTATTTTAACAGGAATAAATGTCCCCATACAGGTGGGTGGCGGTATCCGAGATCTTATTACCATTGAAATGTATCTGGATGCGGGTGTATCAAAGGTCATTATTGGAAGTGAAGCACTTTATCATCCGGAATTTGTCAAAGATGCCTGCAGGCTGTTTCCAGGTAAAATTGTTGTTGGGATTGATGCCAGAAATGGCAGGGTTGCAGTGGAAGGCTGGAGCCAAACCTCTGAGACTTCTGTAATTGATCTGGCAAAAGAATTTGAGTCCTGCGGCGTTGCTGCAATTAATTTTACCGATATATTAAAAGATGGTATGCAGATCGGTCCTAATATTGAAGAGACTGCCGCTTTAGCAGATGCTGTGTCCATACCCATCGTGGCATCCGGTGGTGTCAATACTATTCAAGATATTAAAAATCTTCTTGAAATAGAAAGCCATGGTGTGACCGGTGTTATAACCGGAAGAGCCCTTTATGAAGGAACCCTTGATTTACAAGAAGCCATCAGGATTTCAAAATAAGAATTATCTATAAAGATAATTATTGACATGTGATTTTAAATACTTAGCTTGTTTTACTTGATCAATCGTTAAATTTTGGAGTCAGCACCGTCAAGATGTATATCCCTGAGGAAAAAGTTTTAGAGATTTTAAATACTGCAGATATTGTTGATGTCATTTCAGAATCCGTTATTTTAAAAAAATCCGGAAGAAATTTTTTTGGTTTATGTCCGTTTCACTCGGAAAAGACCCCTTCTTTTTCTGTAAATGCAAACAAACAGATTTTCTATTGTTTTGGCTGTAGTGCCGGTGGAAATGTAATTGCATATACTATGAAATATCATGGAATTACTTTTCCTGAGGCGGCAGAAATGATGGCTCGCAGGTATAACATAATCATAGAAACCAAAGAGATTGATCCGGCAAAAAAAAGACAGCTTCATCTCAAAGAGAATCTGTTTCGGTTGAATAAAACCGTTATGGGAATTTATTTTGATGAACTCAAAAACTCAAAAACAGGAGATAGAGCAAGACAATACCTTAAAGACAGAGGGATTTTAGATGATACGATTGAGCGGTTCAAG
>JAOZRF010000025.1 GCA_029940245.1 Desulfobacula sp. | reverse complement strand
AGTTAAAAAAAATTATCGGACAATATGATGGGCTGGCCATCAGGAGTGCCACAAAGGTAACCGGAGAAATCCTTGAAGCGGCAACAAATCTTAAAGTCATTGCCAGGGCAGGGATCGGTCTTGATAATGTGGATATTGCCGAGGCCAGTAAAAGGCGTGTTGCAGTTATGAATACACCGGGTGGTAATACCGTGACAACGGCAGAACATGCCATTGCCATGATGATGGCATTGACCCGGAATATTCCCCGGGGCACCCAGTCTTTAAAGCAGGGGAAATGGGATAAAAAACTTCTCCAGGGAAGGGAAATTTTTAACAAGATATATGGCGTGATCGGGTTTGGGAATATTGGTTCCATTGCTGCAAGCCTTGCAAAAGGCTTGAGAATGAAAGTCATTGTATTTGATCCATATATTTCTTCCGAACATATAGAAAAAGCTGGATTTGAATCTGTTTCTCTGGATGAATTGTATGAACGCTCAGATTATATCACCATTCATGTTCCCAAAATGGAGGCCACCACTGATTTGCTGGATGCTAAAGCCTTTACCAAAATGAAAGACGGAGTCATGGTCATTAATTGTGCCAGGGGCGGGATTATTAACGAGGCCGGCCTTTATGATGCCATTGTATCGGGTAAGGTTGCCGGGGCTGCTCTGGATGTGTTTGCTACGGAACCTCCGGGAGATCATCCCTTATTAACCCTTGACCAGGTCATAGCAACCCCCCATCTTGGCGCATCCACCAAAGAAGCCCAGATAAACGTGGCCGTTGCCGCAGCAAACCAGATTATTGCTTATCTTCTGCATGATAAAGTGATTAATGCAGTCAATGTTCCTTTTGTTTAAATATGAACCTTGTCCTTTTAGATTCCGGAGATTTTATTGATCCTGACCATGTCAGGCTCAAAGACAGGCGGTTTAAGCATTTGGTCTCGGTCAACAAGGTCATGGAAAAGGACAGAGTTGTTATCGGTTTTTTAAATGGTAAGATTGGTTTTGGCATGATTCAAAAACTTTCCCATGATTTTGTCGATATGCAGATTATTCTTGATCATGATCCACCGGATCCATTGCCCCTGACACTGGTATTGGCGCTTCCAAGACCGAAAATGCTTAAACGGATTGTTGAGAGCGTTACAAGTCTGGGGGTTAAGAATATTTATCTGATCAATTCATGGCGGGTGGAAAAAAGCTTCTGGCAAAGTCCTCTGGTGAATCAGGATCAGCTTGAAAAACAGATGATCCTGGGGTTGGAACAAAGTCGTGATACTGTATTACCCAGGATTTATCAAAAAAGATTTTTTACGGGATTTGTAAAGGAAGAACTTCCGCTGATCGCAAAAGACAGTCTGCGTATCACAGCCCATCCAAAGGCCTCAGACACTTGTCCGGCAGGTATAAATAAAGCGATTACCCTTGTGATAGGTCCTGAAGGCGGATTTATTGATATTGAAATTGATACTTTGGAGCAGGCAGGTTTTGTTTCATATCACATCGGGCCAAGAATTTTAAGGGTTGAAACTGCGGTTACTTATTTGATTTCGCGATTATATTCATAGTGCCTGAACGAAAACCTTGTTCAGGCACGGTTTTAAGATTTAAGATAGTTGCAAATTTCTATTCAAAATTGGAAAATTATATTTCGGGTTTTTTGGTCAGACACTGATAAAAGGATTTTTCCATGAAAGATAAAAAAAAGATGGATGATAAAAAAAAGATAAACAAAGAACGGCTTATGGCCTATGAAAGCTTGCCTCCGAGCGTTAAAGACAGTTTGACCGAAGAAGAAAAACAGCTTTTCCTGTTTTCAGAAGAATGGCCGGAATCTTTATTTGAAAAACTGGAAGAATTTATTATCAAAGGATAGGCGATTGATCAGCACTCTGCTTTTTTTTATCTTCAAGGTCTTCCCATCTTTCATACAGGGCATGGACATTTTCCTGTAAGTCTTTGAGCAGGGAACAATAGTGGTTCATTTCTTCAAGGTTCCTGATGATTTCAGGCTGTTGAATTTTATCGGACAATGATTTGATTTCAGATTCTGCTGCCATTATTTTTTCTTCAATATGGTCTAACTCATATTTATCTTTATAGGAAAAAGTTTTTAAAGTCTGTTTTTTGTTTTCAGCTGATTTTTTGATTTTTCTGGGTTTTTCAACAAGAGTCTTTCGATAACTCATGATTTGCTGAAAATCTTTAAAAAATTTGGCTTCTGCATTTGGATCAAGATATAAAATTTTATGGCAGATCTTATCCATAAGGTAACGGTCATGGGAAACAATAATAACAGCGCCTGGAAATTGCTGGATACTGTCCTCAAGGACTTCTAAGGACAGAATATCAAGATCATTTGTGGGTTCATCTAAAAGAAGCAGATCACAGGGGGTCAGCATGATATTGGCAAGAATGATCCTTGCTTTTTCTCCGCCCGAAAGTCTTTTTATCGGCATATCCAATTGATCCGGCGTAAACAAAAATCGTTTGGCCCAGGTAACAATATGGATGGACCGGTCATTATAATTGACACTGTCTCCACCACCCGGATTCAGGGCTTGTTTTAAAGTCAGCAGGGGATTTAATGTTGAACGGTTTTGATCAAATATAGATATTTTTAAATTTTCAGCCCATTGGACCTTGCCTTGATCCGGCAGGGTTTTTTTTTCAAGGATGGATAAAAGCGTGGACTTGCCGCTGCCATTTTCTCCGACAATTCCAAGGCAGAATCCAGGGCCTATTTCAAAGGTAATATCAGAGAATAATGTTTTGCCGGCCATGGTTTTTGTAAGATTATAGGCGCGCAGCAATTTTTTGGTCTGCCGGCCCGTGGTTTGAAAGTCAATATCCATTGTGGCTGTATTTTTATTCCGGTCTTTTAAGGCATACAATTGTGTCCTTAAATTCCGGGCCTGTTCAATTCTGTATTTTGCTTTTGTGCTTCTGGCCTTGGCCCCTTGTTTGAGCCAGTCGTCTTCGCGTTTCATTTTACTGGATAAAGAGGTTTGTTGTTTTTGTTGTGCCGTTAAAAAATTCTGTCTTTCTTTTTCAAATTTTTTATACTGACCCTGGATTTTAAAATATCCGGCTGGATAATATTTTCCTATTTCCATTATATTTGAGCAGATGTTTTCGAGAAAGGCACGATCATGACTGACAACAATAAATGAAAACCTGGCAGTTTTTAAAATTTCTTCCAACCATAAAATACCATTAATATCAAGATGATTGGTGGGCTCGTCCAGTAAAAGCATATCGGGTTGACGGCACAGGGCCCGGGTAATGGTCAGTTTCTTAACCCATCCACCGGATAAGGTTTTCGACAACACACCTGCATTTTCAAATCCGCCTTTGCCCAATGCGGTTTGAACAATTTTATGGCGTTCTTTTTCATCAAAAGGGCTGTCTTTTATTGACTCATATAAAATTTGTTCAATGGTTTGATCCGGATTAAGATGATCTTCCTGGGAAAGATAAACAACTCTTAATCCTGTTTTGGTAATCAATTCTCCTGTATCCGGCTGGCTGATATTTGCAATGAGTTTTAAAAAAGTGGATTTGCCCGAGCCGTTCATTCCAATAAGCCCCAGCTGCTCGTTTAATTTAAAATCAATGGAAAGATCATTAAAAAGTGTATCATCCCCATAGGTTTTTGAAATATTTTTTAAACTGAAAATAAGGCTCATGAAACTTGTTCTTTGTTGCCGGGTTCATGGTTAATCTGCCTGTATACCCTGATCATTTTGATGGGAAAACTGATGGTCAAGGTTAAACTGATCAAGATGACAAAGCTTGCTGCAAAAAAAGTCATCATAAAACTGAACGGGTCTTTTAAATGATAAGCCCCGACCATCATGTTAACGCCAAAGAATAAAAAAAAGCCTGACACAAGGGTCAAGACAATCTGGAGCAGCCACCACGTATATTTCATAAAAATAAACCTTTTTTTAAAAAACTAAGGAAGTTTAAAAACTGTGCAAGTCTACAGTGTTGCCATGAAAAAATCAAATCCATTTATAAACCATTGATTTGTATTACCAAGGCATTATAGTCTCTTTAATAAAAAGATAAAAAAACAGGAGCGTTATCATGAGAATTCTTGTGGTTGAAGATGATTTAAAAATTGCAGAATTTATTGAAAAGGGACTCAAGTCGTCAGGGTTTGCAGTGGATCTTGCCACAACCGGAAATCAGGGGCTTGATATGGCCTTTGCCGCGCCCTATGATACACTGGTTGTGGATATCATGCTGCCGGAACTGGACGGCATCTCCTTGATCAAAAAAATTCGGGCAGAAAAGAACAATATCCCGGTCATTATTTTATCTGCAAGAAATAGGGTGGATGACCGGGTTAAAGGGCTTCATGCCGGTGCAGATGATTATTTGACAAAACCCTTTGCTTTTTCAGAACTGCTTGCAAGAATACAGGCATTGATCCGGCGGGTCGGGAATATTATAGATCCTGTCAATCTCAGTTATATGGACTTAAGCCTTGATATTTTGAAACGTCAGGTAAAAAGAAAGAATAAACTCATTGAATTGCAGCCCCTTGAATTTTCCCTTCTGGAATATTTGCTGCGAAATAAGGAGCGGGTTGTTTCAAGAACCATGATCATGGAACATGTCTGGGATTACAATTTTGATCCCATGACCAATGTTGTAGAAGCAAGAATCTGTCGGCTCAGGGATAAAATTGATAAAGACTATGAGCCTAAATTGATTCATACCGTTCGTGGTGCAGGCTATGTGCTGAAAGAATAATGAATTATAAATTTTTTAATACAATCGCTTTTAAATTAACACTCTGGTTTACTGGAATTTTTACCATCTGTGCAGGTTTTGCTTTTGTATTGTTCTATTTTCTTGCCACTCAAACCATTCAGGCCCAGGTGGACCAGGAACTTATGGATAATGCATCTAAATTTTCTGCTGTTATTCACAGAAATGGGTTGATGGGTGCAAGGGAACTTGCCGTGGTAGAAGCCCAGGCAGCAGGAGAAAAGGTTATATTTTTCAGGCTGTTATATCCAACAGGAGAAGTCGTTGCATCTTCCCACATGTCTTATTGGAAACAGGTTCATGTCAGCAAGGAGGCATTGCAAACCCTTGTTTTGAAAAACAACCCCGTGTTTGAAACCATTTTTATTCCATCCACCAGACAAAAAGCAAGAATTCTATATAGCTTTGTGGCAACCAATGCCATTTTACAGACGGGCATCGTCATGGATTTTCCCGCTAAATTTTTATCAGCTTTTAAAAAAGTTTTTATCGCTGCAATGGGTTTTATCATCATTTTCTCTGCAGTATCAGGCTGGCTTTTGATCAGAAAAGCATTGTCCGGCGTGGAAACCATTACAGGGACAGCCCAGAATATCACGGGCACAAGCCTTGAAAAAAGGGTTGAAGTATCCGGCAATAAAGATGAACTGGATCATCTGGCCATTACATTTAACGCAATGCTCGACAGAATAGAAGAACTTGTAAAAAATATCCGGGAGATGAGTGACAATATTGCCCATGATTTAAAAACTCCCATTGCACGGATCAGGGGTTTTGCCGAGTTATCGCTTATTCACGAGGAAAATATGGAGGACTATCGTGCCATGGCCTCAAATACCATTGAAGAATCAGATCGTCTTCTGGATATGATCAACACGATGCTGGTGATTTCAAGGGCCGAAGCCGGAGAGGGTGAGTTTGAATTTAAAAGAACCGATCTTTCCAGAATGATAAAATCAGCTTGTGAATTATTTGCACCGCTGGCAGAAGATAAAAATATAGAGTTTAACCAGACCATTGAAGACCGGATATTAATAGTTGCAGATATAAAAATGCTTCAAAGGGCTTTTTCCAACCTGTTGGACAATGCCATAAAATACACACCGGAAAACGGGAGGATAAATGTTATTGTTTTTACAGAAAACCATTATATTACCATTAAAATTGAGGATACGGGAATCGGTATCGCATTGGAAGATATAGAAAAAATATTTCAGCGATTTTACAGGACCGAGTCTTCCAGAACAAGTGCAGGCACAGGCTTAGGCTTAAGCCTTGCCAGGACCATTGTCGCTGAACATAAAGGAGATGTCCTTGTGAAAAGTTGCCCGGGTAAGGGATCTGTTTTTGTGATGACATTACCATATCATAATCCCGGGGTCATTTAACGGTCATATTTATGGGTTATTATACAATCTATGGAAGTTTAATTTTAAATTTATAGGAGGTTGTGATGAGACGGAAACATAAAATACTTTTTATTATTATGATTATAGTTTGTATGACCGGGTTTGCAATTGCGCAAAGCAATGTTGAAAATACCCGCATGGTACCGGTTAATTTTGCTGTGCTTGCCAAACAGGCAAAGCCTGGTGTTGTAAACATACAGACAGAAAAAGTGATCAAAGGCGGGGGAAGAGTTTACAAACATTTTTTTGGGCAGCCCTTTGGCGGGAGGCAAAATCCTTTTGATGAATTTTTTGCCCCTTTTTTAAATCAAATGCCCCGGAACAGAAAAGAAAGCAGTCTGGGTTCCGGCTTTATTATCAGTGATGATGGATATATTGTCACCAATAACCATGTGATTAAAGATGCAGATCAAATTAAGGTTATCCTGCATGACAAGACTGAATACGAGGCCACCATTATAGGGACAGATCCCATGACAGATCTTGCACTCATTAAAATCAAGGCAAAAGATTTAACACCCTTGAAATTTGGAAGTTCTTCCAAAACTGAAGTGGGGTCCTGGGTGGTTGCCATTGGCAGTCCCTTTGGTCTTGAACAGACGGTTACTGCCGGGATTGTCAGTGCAAAAGGAAGAATTTTAGGATCAGGGCCCTATGACGATTTTATCCAGACGGATGCGTCCATTAATCCGGGGAATTCCGGAGGCCCTTTGTTGAACCTTGATGGTGATGTCATTGGTATCAATACAGCCATTATCCCTTCAGGCCAGGGCCTTGGATTTGCCATCCCTTCCGACCTTGCAACGGGTGTTATTGATCAATTGACAAAACAAAAAACCGTTTCCCGGGGCTGGATGGGCGTGGCCATTCAAAATGTCACGGAAGACCTGGCAAAATATTATGGAATCAAAGAGACCAAGGGTGTATATGTTGCCAAAGTGTATGAGGGAGATCCGGCAGATAAGGCAGGTATCAAAGTCGGGGATGTTATTTTTTCGATCAATGAGAAAAAAATTGATTCATCAAGGGATCTTACCTTGACCATTGGAAGCTCATCTGTCGGTGAAACAGTTAATGTAACCCTGATTCGTGATGGCAAAGAAAAAATGCTTAAGGTTAAACTCGGCAAGAGACCGGAACAAGACCCTGAGACAAGAGAAGCAATGAATGGTTATGATTCTTTTGGCTTCAGATTAAAACAGATAGACTCAGATATTGCTCGAAAACTTGGCTATCCTGAGAATATCAAAGGTCTTGTTGTCATGGATATAGAGCATGACAGCCTGGCGGCAAAGACAAGGGTACATCAGGGAGATCTGTTACTGGAAGTGAACCGTCAGAAAATTGATAATATTGACGAATACCAGCAATCTTTAGATAAAATAAAGAAAGGCGGCATGGTTCAGCTTCTCTTTAAAAGAGGCGACAGCCATGTGTTTGGTGTGAGCTTTGAAAAGCCATAATAGTTGACTTTCTTTTATAAAACGGCATTCTTTCCTTTGAAAAGGGAAGAATGCCGTTTTTGTATCAAAAAAAATAATTCAATTTAAATATTTTATAGCAGAGTCTGGACAAAAGAAATGGTGGAGCTGAGGGGGATCGAACCCCTGACCTTACGGCTGCCAGCCGTACGCTCTCCCAGCTGAGCTACAGCCCCACGGTAAAAGCATCCCTTAAATAATAGATTATGCCTGCTGTGTCAATACAAAAATTATTGGTTAATCCATAAATTCAATTTTTGAAATAATAAAATATTGACACAGGCTTTTGTGAAAAGCTATTATGCACAGTTCGTTTATTTATTCAACTTTTGGAGTTGACGGATTTGAGTGGGGTCAGGCTTGCATTATTGCATTTTTGATATAGATTTATTGATAAAAACACAATAAAACAAGCCTGACCCCGTCTGCAAGAACTTAAGATTGAAAGTTGAGTCAGATATATTTATTTTACAGGAGAGTTAAGGAGAAAGTGATGCTGAGTTACCTGCGTGAAAATACCGGGAATTGGATCATTAAAATATTTCTTGGGATTATTGTTGTTGTATTTGTGTTTCTCGGTGTGGGGTCATTTGGATCCAAGAGAAATGATTCTGTTGCAACCATTGATGATGAATCCATTACCATGAAGGAATATCAGCAGGCATATAAGACTCTTGTTGATCAGATGCGGGCAAGATTTGGAAAAAATTTGAACGATGATATCTTAAAAGCGCTTAATGTAAAGCAACAGGCACTGGATTCATTAATCGAGCAAAAACTGATCTTAGCCCAGGCAGATAAACTTGAAATAAATATCTCTGAAAAAGAACTTCAAGAGAACCTGGTCTCAATTAAAGCCTTTCAAAAAGATGGAATATTTAATATTGATCAGTATAAAAGGGTTTTAAGTTTAAATTCTTTAAATCCTGAAATTTTTGAACGTAGCCAGCTCAATTCAATACGCCGGCAAAAAGTTAGAGACTTGGTGTTGAGCACTGTCAATGTATCAGATCTTGAAGCCAGGGACTGGTATATATTTAAAAATACAAAAACAGCCGTGGATTACCTGTTGTTTGACCCTAAAGACTATGCTGATATTCACCCTGATGAAGACCAGCTCAAAACCTTTTATGATGAAAATAAAGATAAGTATAAATCTGAAGCCAAAATTAATGCCGTATATTTAAAGTTTTCTCCTGAAGCCTATAAAGATAAAATAAAGGTCACTGATGCCAGTATAAAAGATTATTACGAACAGAATCAGGCAGAATTTAAAGTACCTGAAAAAGTTGAAGCCAGGCATATTTTAATTAAACTTGCACAAGATGCAGAAGAAGAAAAAGTTAATGAGGCTCTTAAAAGAGCACAAGATATTTATGCGATGGCTTTAAAAGATAAGGATTTTGAAAAGCTTGCCAAAGAATATTCCGAAGGCCCTTCAAAAGACAATGGCGGATATCTGGGGGTGTTTGAAAAGCAAAGCATGGTGAAGCCCTTTGCAGACCAGGCCTTTTCCATGAAAGCCGGTGAGATCAGCAAACCTGTAAGAACGATGTTTGGCTGGCATATTATCAAGGTTATTGCCAGATTTGATGCTTCTATCCAGACCCTGGCCATGGCATCAGAAAAAATAAAAAAACAATTAGAACAGCAGGAAATGCAGAACCTGGCCTATTATAAAGCCGGGGAAGCATTTGATGCAGTGATAGACGGAGACAGTTTTGAACAGGTAGCGCTCATTGCGGATAAAAAACTTATGACAGCCAAAGAGTTTGATATTAGTGGTAAAGGGCTTGAAATTGAAAATAATGAAGGCTTTGCAAAGGCTGCTTTCAGCCTGGCCCTGGATGCTATCAGTGATGTAAAACAATTGGGTGATGCCTATTATTTGATCAATGTGGTCAAAAAAATTGACCCCGCAATTCAGGACCTGGATCTTGTAAAAGACAGGGTGCTAAATGAACTTACCCTGAAACTTCAAATCAAAAAGGCAAAAGAAGATGCCCAACTGGTTCTAAGCAAAAAAACGGATGAAAAAACAATTGAAACCCTGGCTAAAGAGAATCAGCTAACCCTTAAATCAACAAAATTATTCACAAGAAACAGCAATGTTGAAGATGTGGGAAATTCTCCTGAATTTATCCAGGCCAGTTTTTCATTAAATGAAAAAAATAAAATTTATCCTGAAATCATTGATGTTTCATCCAAATATTATATTATCGGGTTTAAAGAACAAAAATATCCCGAAAAAACAGAAATTATAGAAAATCTAAAAACAATTAAAAATGAAATTACCAGGAGCAAGCAGTCACAATATTATCAGGCATGGATCACTGAATTAAAAAATAATAGTAAAATCCATTATGATCCTGAAGTTTTGAATTAGGATTCTATATATGTATTACCGGAATATTGCCTTTAAAGTTTCCATTTTATGGCTTTTGCTCATATTTTCATGTGCTTCTCCCCAGCAAAGGATCATTGGTTCCCATCAGGGAATTCAAATTGATCCAGGCATTGTCTATGGCATTCTTCCAAATGGATTTCAATATATACTCAAGCAAAATACAACGCCTAAGGACCAGGTTAACATCCATCTGAATGTTTTTGCAGGTTCAATGAATGAGACAGATGAACAGCAGGGACTTGCCCACTATCTGGAACATATGGTGTTTAACGGGTCAGAACATTTTAAACCAGGAGAATTAATCGAATATTTCCAATCCATTGGTATGGATTTTGGTGCAGATGCCAATGCCCATACTTCATTTTTTAATACGGTTTATGATCTGTCTTTGCCAAAGGCAGATCATAATTATATGGATAAAGCCTTTGTTGTAATTCAGGATTATGCACAGGGGGCACTTCTTCTGGAATCCGAAGTTGAGCGTGAACGGGGAATTATTTTAGCTGAAAAAAGAGAGCGAGACTCGGTCTCCTACAGGACATTTAAAAAATCACTGGAATTCGAACTTCCAAATTCACTTTTTAATCAAAGATTTCCCATCGGGATTGATTCTGTTATTAAAAATGCGGATCAAAATTTGTTAAAAGCATATTATGACAAGTGGTATCGCCCGGATAATATGGCTTTGATTGTTGTTGGTGATTTTGGTGTCAACACTGTTCAATCCATGATTATCAAAAGATTTTCTAAAATGAAACCACGCTCTTTTTTTATAAAATCGGCATTAGCGACCCAATGGAAGGAACACAAGGGGATAAATTCATTTTATCATTATGAAAAAGAAGCCGGCAGCACAGATATTACAATAGAGACAAGTTCCTGGGTACCCTTTGAAACACAAACCGAGGATATGCTCAAGAAAAAGGTTTTAACCCATATTGCCAATTCTATGTTACAAAACAGGTTGTCGGGAATGGTCACCCGGCAAACTGCCGATTTCTCAGATGCTGCAGTTGCTTCCGGATCATTTTTGCATCATATTTCAATGTCTTCCATCAATGCCGGCTGTGAACCTGATAAATGGGAAATGAGCCTTCGTCAGATTGAAAAAGTTTTGAGACAGGGACTTTTATATGGGTTTACCACAAAGGAGCTGGCTAGAGTTAAAGCTGATTTTATTTCTTCACTTGAAACACAGGTTGATCAGGCAGGAACACAAAAAAGTCATTATCTGTCCAAATCTATTTTAAGAGCGGTTAATAACAAAAATTTGCTTTTATCCCCTCAACAGAAAAAAGACCTTTTAAAACCATATATTGAATCAATTTCCCTGCATGATGCCCACGAGGCACTAAAAACAGCATGGTCAAAAAAACATCGACTGATACTGGTTACCGGCAATGCGAGAATTAATGGTCAAGACCCTGAATCAGCAATTCTTGCAGCTTATACAAAAGCCAGGACAGATAAGGTTGGCAAATACAATGACTTTGCATCAGGTAAATTCCCTTATCTTGAATTGCCCTCTTTAAAATTTAAGATACTGTCAAAACAAGAGAATGTCAAAGATCTTGGTATTACATCAATTGAATTTGAAAATAATGTTAAATTAAATTTAAAAAAAACAGATTATAAACAAAATGAATTCCTGTTCAAGGTTTGTTTTGGAGATGGCAAAAAATCAGAGCCTGTATCCAAGCCTGGTTTAGCTCTTCTTGGAGAGGGTGTTTTAAAGGCAGGCGGGCTTGGTAAACTTGATACAGATCAGTTGGACGAAGCTCTGGCCGGCAATAAGGTCAGGATCGGCTTTAAATTGAATGACAATTATTTTTCTTTGTCTGGTGCAGGTGATCCAAAGGAAGCTAAGCTTATCTTTCAATTGATCTATCATTATTTAAATGATCCAGGATACAGGGTTGAAGCACTGGATCTTACAAAAAAACGTTATAAACAGCAATATGACAGTCTTATGCGAACCCCTGAAGGTATCATGAAGATAAAAGGAGATTCTTTTCTTGCTAAAAACGATACCCGATTTGGTTTGCCACACCCGGATATAATAAATCAGTATACCTTGGAGGATATTCAAAATTGGATGGCCCCATATTTTAAAAATTCACCTGTTGAAGTATCTATTATTGGAGACTTTGATGAAAAAAATATCATTGGTCTGGCTTTAAAATATTTAGGAGCATTGAAAAAAAGAAAAACTTTCCCAGACAAATTTACGCCTGTCGGAAAAATAATTTTTCCCAAAGGTGAACAGCTTGAATTGAAACCTGAGACCAGGATTGATTCAGGTGTTGTCAGGCTTGCATTTTTAACAGATGATTTTTGGAATATCAGACAAACCCGCCGGCTGTCTGTTTTGTCCAGGGTTTTATCAGAAAGGCTGAGAATTGTTCTTAGAGAAGATTTAGGTGTGACTTATTCCCCTTATGCCTACAATGATCCATCAAGGATATTTAAGGATTATGGGATACTGTATATGGTTGCCAATGTGAAACCGGAAAAGCAAACATTTGTCTTCAATAAAATTAAAGCGATTCTTAATTCTATTCTCGTGGATGGTATTACAAAAAAAGAAACAGATCTGGCATTAAAGCCGGTCCTGAGTCATTTAAAAATTATTAGAAAGACCAATGCGTATTGGTTGAATGCTGTTATGGCAAATGCTTCAACGTATCCGGAAAAATTTGACTGGGCCAATACCATAATGCATGACTATAATGTCATTACCCGGGATGATTTGATGTTGCTTGCAAAAAAATATTTGAACATTGATGATAGCGCATTGATTGTTATAACGCCTGGGAATGGTGCAGATTAAAAAAGAAAGGGGCCTTTATAATATTCCTGGAGAGTTAAAGGAAAATTAAAAAAGAAAGGATTTTAAACCATATAGAATAGATTATGGTTCATATTAATGTAAAGGGTTTTCATCTTTATCAGTAATATTATTATTAAGGTAACAATCCAGATCAAAAAGCTGTTTAAAACTTAAGTCCGTAAATTGTACATGCCTTTCTCTAATCTTCATTGCACTGAAGGAGGGTGTGTTTGTGACTTCATTATCAGAAATGGTTTTAAATGGAAGATTACCCACATAAAATCCCATACTGCTTAAAAAAATTGATTCTTCTGACTGGTCTTGGCCTTTTGTATCATTATTCTTTGTATCAATATATTTAAAAGCAAGTCCGCCCATGCTGATATCAGTGATCTGGC
>JAOZRF010000373.1 GCA_029940245.1 Desulfobacula sp. | reverse complement strand
AATTATTTTATACAAATAGAGAATTTACAGAATCACCCCTGTAACTACGCATAATCGCTTCACCAACCAGTTTGGCAATGGACAGCGTCTCAATCTTGTCACAGTCTTTCGCCTCCTTAGACAGGGGGATGGTATCTGTTACAACAAGAGAATTTAAAGATGATTTGTTTATTCGATCAATGGCCGGTCCTGAAAGCACAGGATGTGTACAATACGCATAAACCGCTTTTGCACCATTTTCCATGATAACACCTGCAGCCTCTGTCAATGTCCCTGCCGTATCAACCATATCATCAAGGATGATCGCTGTTTTATCTTCAACATCCCCGATAATGGCCATGGCTTTTGCCTTATTTGGCGCACTTCTTCTTTTATCAATAATTGCAAGGCCGGTATTTAATCGCTTGGCATAAGCCCTTGCCCTCTCAACACCTCCGGCATCGGGCGATACAACAATCATATTTTCAGGATAACGGGTTTTAATATCATCAATTAAGATGGGAGCAGCATAAAGGTTATCAACCGGGCAATTAAAAAACCCTTGAATTTGTCCGGAATGCAGATCCATTGTTATCACCCTGTGAACACCCGTGTTCACAAGAAGATCTGCGACTAATTTGGCACTGATGGGAACCCTGGGAGATACTTTTTTGTCCTGCCGTGAATACCCGAAATAAGGAATAACCGCAGTAATTCTACTTGCAGAAGATCGTTTGAATGCATCTATCAGAAGCAGCAGCTCAACAAGATTATCGTTTACGGGTTTACAGGTAGATTGTATTAAAAAAATTTCCTGTTTTCTGACGTTCTCCTGGATTTCAACCTGTGTTTCTCCATCACTGAAACAGTCGACTTTTAATCTTCCCATCGGCTTTGCAAGGTATTCCGAAATCCTTTCTGCAAGAATGGGATTCGAATTTCCAGCAAAAATTGACAAATCACTCATATCAACTCACTTTTTTTCAATTTTAAAAACCTGGCTGGGGCGAGAGGATTCGAACCTCTGAATGCAGGGATCAAAACCCTGTGTCTTACCATTTGACGACGCCCCAAAATATTAAATCGAACCATTAAACTCACAATTATGAATTAAACGAGGAAAGAAATACCTTTTTTTTGCTTCCCGCGCAAGTCTTCAAAAGCTTTTCAAAGCCCTTTTGTGCATTCTCCCGGGCTGAGAAAAGAGCAAAAAGGGATGAGCCGCTTCCAGTCATATAGACTTTTCTTTGCAGCAACACTGCCATCTCTTCTTTTGTTTTTTTGATTTCAGGGTAAAGTCTGCGCGCTGATTCTTCAAGGTCATTGTGCATCTGATCCCTAACATCAAATTCCAGTCCCAGTAACTGTTCATTTAAACCAGCGTATATATTATATTTTTGATTTAATGTCAATCTATAATCAATATTTTTATACACCATGGCTGTTGAAGCGGTAACCCCCGGGTCGCACAAGACAAGATGATAAAATTTTAAATTGTCCACTTTTTCAAGCCTTTCTCCAATACCCCTGGCAATTGCCGGATGGCCAAAAATAAAAAAAGGAACATCCGCACCCAGCTTTGCCCCCAATATCATAAGCTCTGTTTTTGAAAAAGGGGTTTTGTAATATGTGTTTAAAGCCATCAAAACAGATGCTGCATTACTGCTGCCCCCGCCCAGTCCCCTGCCCGGGGGAATTCTTTTTATAATCTTAATGGAAAACCCTTTTTCTATATTGCTGTTGATTTTTTTTAACGACTGATAAAATAATACAGCCGCTTTATAAACAAGATTAGATTCATCTTCAGGCACACCGGGATGATCACATAAAATTGATAATTCTTTTTGAGAAAAATCGATATACAGATCATCGCACAGATCAATCTGGGTCATCAGGGAATGAAGATTATGATATCCATCTTTTCTTTTACCGGTAACATATAGAAACAGATTTATCTTTGCAAAGGATGCAAGCTTTTTGATCAAGCTTTTGCCTCAACATAAGCCAGTCTGATTTCGCTTAGCAAGGCTTCAAGAAGGTTATTTTCATCTTCGGTCAAATTACCCTTTGTTTTTTTTTCCAGCATGGCAATCATCTCAATGGTATGCCCTGCAAGGTCGAGATTGATATTTTTTTTCCCAGTTATTGGATCTTCAACCTTTCCAAGCTGAACAAGGCCTGATGAATATAATGACAGAATAAAACTTGAAAAATCAATTTTTATCGGGCCTTTGGCTCCTGTCTGGGTATCACTCATTATAAAACCATTTCCCTCAGCCATTTTATTTCTCCTTGAATAAATTTCTCATCTTATTATCCATTTAACATCAACATTATCTTTTGTCACTGATGCAAGGTAACCGTCAAATGAAAAATTTTCAACTAAATATTTCTGGTTTAAATACTGAACCACTAAATTTTGATCATCAACAACCATTTTTATCTTTGCTTTTGAAAGCCCCCTGATACCATGACCTGTTTTTTTTAATACGGCTTCTTTTGCCGTAAATGCCCTGAAAAAAACAAGAGCTTTGTTATTACTTGAAAAATGCTTTTTCTCTTCCGGATCAACAATTCTTTCAAACACAGCATTAGAAACATCCTTAATCTGCTCTATATCAATACCGATCTGTCCTGTTGAAACAACTCCGGCTACAAAATCCAATTTGTGAGTAACAGACCAAAAGATATTATTTGACGGCAGCGGAATTCCCAGAACACTTTTATCAAGCCTGTCCAAAGGAAGTTTTGATATTATACCGGAAGCCTTAACACTTTCTCTTGCAAACAGGCTTAAAGCAGCAACTTTCTTTTTGCCTTTCAACTCCTTAATTGTTTCAGGAACCATTGTTATAACGGGATATAAAAAAATGATCAGTCCTCCTGATCCTCGAGTCGAATGATAATATCTGCAACAGTTGCACCTTCTCCCTCTTCGTGCACAAACAAGGGATTGATATCCAGTTCTTTTATCATGGGATGATTATCTGCCATAACTTTTAACGAAACAATATGTTTTTCTATGGTTTCAATATCTGAAGGTTTCTCGCCACGCAATCCTTTCAAAATCGGATACCCCTTAATACTCCTGACCATTCTTCTTGCAACATTTCTGCCCATGGGTGACAACCTGAAGACAACATCTTTATAGACCTCGACAAAAATACCGCCCAGTCCAAACATGACAGCATGTCCGAAAACCGGATCTTTTGATAATCCCAATATTATTTCCTTGCCTTTGGGGGCAAGTTTCTGAATAAGAACACCCTCTATTTTTGCATCAGGGTTATATAATCTGCCTTTTTCCAGGATTGTTTCAAAAGCCTGTTCCACACTTTTGCTGTCTTCAAGTCCCACAATAACACCGCCGGCATCTGTTTTATGAAGGATATCAGGAGATACGATCTTCATAACAACGGGGTAACCCATCTGGTCTGCAATTTCACAGGCCTGGGGTTTATTTTTTGACAGCGCCATGGGCAGGGTTTTAAATCCATAACATTTAAGAAGTTCACTTCCGTCCAGTTCCCCTAAAACCGTTTTTCCAGCCTTTAAATATTTTTCAATTATCTTTTCTGCTTTTGCCGTATCATAG
>JAOZRF010000372.1 GCA_029940245.1 Desulfobacula sp. | reverse complement strand
AATTGCCTCCCATTTCAAAGTCACATTGAGCCCGGATGAATTTTTTAAAGAAGCCCATGTTAAACTCAAACCTGTTGAATTTTCAGCAGATGGTGTTTACCTGTGCGGAACGGCACACTATCCCAAACATATACAGGAAACCATTAATCAGGCTTATGGCGCGGCGGGCCGGGCGTTAACCATCTTGTCAAAAGACACGGTGGTGGCTTCGGGTTCAGTTGCCATAGTAAACGAATACGATTGCGTGGCGTGTGGTGCATGTATCAGTGCATGTACATACGATGCCATTGAATTCCATGATACACCCAAAGGTCATAAGGCTATTGTCAATCCGGTTTTGTGTAAAGGTGACGGCCTGTGTAACACAAAATGCCCGACCAATGCCATTGTATTAAAGCATTTTACCAATGACGCTCTTTTGAGTCAGATTGATGCTGCATTGACGAGAGAGCAGATCATAGAAGAAATGGATGCAATCCTTGAAGAAGCATAAAATGAATAAAAAGGCGATGAACAAAGGAGGTTACACGGATGAGTACAGGTCTTGAATTTAAACCGAAATTACTGGGTTTTGTCTGTCATTGGTGAGCATACGGAGCAGCTGACCTGGCTGGAGTTTCCAGACTGCAATATTCAAATGATATGAGACTGATACGCGTCATGTGTTCCGGTAGAGTCGACCTGGATTTTATACTCAGAGCCTTTTCCAATGGACAGGATGGCGTGTTTATTGGCGGTTGTAAATTAGGTGAGTGTAATTATGTGACCCATGGAAATTTTGATGCATTGGCCAATACCTATCTGTGCAAGAAAATATTGGAACATATTGGTTTGAACCCGAAACGTCTCAGGATTGACTTTATGTCCGGTGCGGACGGAAATCTTTTAGCCGAATATTCCAATGATTTCAGCCGTCAGGTGAAAGAGATGGGACCCCTTGGTACCAGTGAAGGCATGGACCCAACCCGTATAAAATTTAAATTGGAAGCGGCCAGAAAACTTGTCCCTTATATGAGGCTGGTGGAAAGAGAACGGCTCAGGGTGCCTGTCAAATCAAAACAGGCATATACTGACTTTTTTGAAAGCAGTGGAATAAATGTTTTATTTGATGATATATTTTCAGACAAACTGGCCATCAGTCAGATTCTGTTACTCTTAGGGGAAAAACCTCTTTCAACAGGCCACATTGCAGAAAAACTGGGTCTGAATCCATCGGATGTATCTCGGCACATGATCAGTTCATCCAGACACGGTATGGTCCGGTATGATACGGACAGCAATTGTTATGCACTGGCTTAAGGGATAAATCCACAGGATCTTAGAAAAGGAAAAGATTAGGAAAGCGGCTATGGATATAGATAAAATCGATCAGATTATTGATAAACATCATTGTGAAGCAAGTTCTCTGCTTCAAATATTACTGGATATTCAAAGTGAAAATAACTGGCTGCCCAGGGAAGCACTGGGAAAGATCAGTGAACGATTAAATGTTCCTTTAACCCGGATACAGCATATTGCTACCTTTTATAAGGCCTTTAGCCTGGTGCCGAAAGGACGTCATAAGATCCACATCTGCGTGGGAACTGCCTGTCATGTCCGGGGGGCTACCCGTATCCTTGATACGGTAGAAGAAGCCACGGGAATTAAACCGGGAGAAACAGATCTGGAGATGAAGTTCAGCCTGGAAACGGTTAATTGTCTTGGCTGCTGTGCTTTAGGACCCGTTGTGGATATCGATGGAAAGGTTCACGGTAAAATGTCACCTGTCAAAACATCAGAAGTGTTAAAATTATATGAGTAGGGGAAAATTATGGTGCAGTTAAATTCGCCTGAAGCATTAGAACGTCTCAGGCAGGAAATATTATCCAGAAGAGATCCAAAAAAACCGTGTATTTCAATATGTGTCGGTGCCGGTTGTATTGCTTCGGGTGCAGATGAAGTCATAGAAGCATTTAAAGCAGAGATTGAAAAACAGGGTCTTGCTGCAAAAGTGGATACCAAAGGAACCGGGTGTCCCGGATTCTGTGAAAGAGGACCTGTTGTGGTGATATATCCCGAGGAGATCTGCTATCTTGGGGTAACGGCCAAGGATGTCCCTGAAATTGTTTCTGAGACCATAAAAGAGAACAGGGTGGTTGAACGTCTGTTGTTTAAAAATCCTGTCACTGGTGAACGCGCCGTTCATGAATCGGATATTTCCTTTTATAAGGCTCAGGAACGAACCGTGCTGTGCAACAATATCAAGATCGACTCCAAGAGTATTGATGACTATCTGTCTTTGGGTGGGTATTCTGCATTAAGCAAAGCGCTGTCCCGGTTGACTGATATAGAAGTTTTAGAAGAAGTTAAAAAATCAAACTTAAGAGGCCGCGGCGGTGCGGGTTTTCCTGCCGGCAGAAAATGGGAAGGATCAAGAAACGCTCCTGAGCCCATTAAATATGTCATTGTTAACGCGGATGAGGGTGATCCCGGGGCATTTATGGACAGAGCACTTCTTGAAGGAAATCCCCACTCCATTTTAGAAGGCCTGATCATTGGTGGATATGCCATTGGTTCTCACGAAGGTTATTTTTATGTTCGACAGGAATATCCCCTGGCAGTAGAAAATATAAATCTTGCTATAAAACAGGCAGAAGACTATGGCCTGCTTGGAAAAAATATCCTGGGTTCAGGATTTGATTTCAAAGCGATTGTACACCAGGGCGCCGGTGCCTTTGTCTGTGGTGAATCAACGGCTCTGATGACATCATTGGAAGGCCGGGTAGGAGAACCCAGACCCAAATATGTCCGTTCCAATGTACGGGGCTTGTGGGACAGACCCAGTGTATTGAATAATGTTGAGACCTGGGCCAATGTACCCCATATTATCAATAAAGGTGCTGACTGGTTTACCCAAATTGGAACTGACTCCAGCAAGGGAACCAAGATTTTTTCCCTGGTGGGTAAAATCACCAATACGGGTCTTGTTGAAGTCCCCATGGGCATGACCTTAAGAGATATTATCTACAAAATCGGCGGTGGTATTCCCAATGGCAAAAAGTTTAAAGCCGTTCAGACCGGCGGTCCTTCCGGCGGATGTATCCCCGAGGATAAGCTGGACCTGCAGGTTGGATTTGACGAACTCACCAGGGCCGGTTCAATGATGGGCTCAGGCGGCATGATCGTCCTGGATGAAGATACCTGTATGGTGGATGTTGCCAGGTATTTTATCAGCTTTTTGACAGAGGAATCATGTGGAAAATGTGTTCCCTGCCGGGAGGGCCTGCGGCAGATGCACAGAATTTTGACCAATATCACCCAGGGAAAAGGGAAAGAAGGAGACATAGAGATTTTAGAGGAATTGGCCGAAACAGCTGTTGAAGCCTCTTTATGTGCCCTGGGAAAAAGTGCTCCGAATCCTTTTTTAAGCACCCTGCGCTACTTCAGAGATGAGTATGAAGCCCACATAAAAGAGAAACGCTGTCCTGCATTGTCCTGTAAGGAACTGATCTCATTCTATATTGATCCTGCCAGGTGCATGGCCTGTGGGATTTGTTTCAAGAAATGTCCTGCCGTGGCCATTGACGGCGGCAAGAAAAAAATTC
>JAOZRF010000371.1 GCA_029940245.1 Desulfobacula sp. | reverse complement strand
CATGTGGAGGATATTCCTATTTCACATATTACCAATGGAATCCATACCTGTTCATATCTTTCCAAGCATAAAAATTCTCTGTTTGAACGCTATCTCTCTTCAGACTGGTCCAATAGATTGTATAATCCGGGTCTGATTTCCAGGATAGATAATATTGAAGAGGCAGATCTATGGCATGTCCATGAACTGGATCGCTCCAATTTAATAAAAAAATGCAGAAAAGCATTGCTGATACAGTATGAAAGACGTAATGCTCCGAGAAATATATTGGATGATGTAGTATGTGTTCTTGACCGCAGCGTGTTGACAATTTGCTTTGCCCGCCGTTTTGCCACATATAAGCGGGCAGGACTTTTATTAAAAGACACAAAGCGCCTTGTAAAATTGATCAATAATAAAAAGAGGCCAATTCAGCTGGTGTTTGCAGGAAAGGCACACCCAAACGATAATGAAGGCAAGGAAATTATCAGGCAGATTGTAGAATTTGCAAGGCAAAAGGATATCCGGCACCGGGTAGTTTTTCTTGAAGATTATGATATTAATATAGCAAGATATATGGTTCAGGGGTGTGATATATGGCTCAATACTCCAAGAAGGCCTAACGAGGCATGCGGAACTTCAGGTATGAAAGCTGCTGCAAATGGTGGGTTAAATCTTTCCATCCTTGATGGATGGTGGTATGAAGCTTATAAAGCAGACAGGGGATGGAGCATTGGTAATGGTGATATTTATGATGATCATGAGTATCAGGACGAAGTTGAAAGCCAGGCACTGTTCAATGTCCTTGAAAATGATGTTATTCCAAAGTTTTATGATAGAAAAAGAGGCAATCCTCCTGTAAACTGGATAAAAATGATGAAAGAAGCCATGAAAATGGCAATTATAGATTTTTCAAGTAATAGAATGGTCAGGGATTATTCAAAAAAGTTTTATATCCCGGCTTCAATAAATTTTAAACAGTTGACGGCAGATTCAGCTTTAAAGGCCAAAGAGCTTGCATTGAAGCAGTCAAGACTTATATCTTTGTGGAAAACTATTAAACTCTCACAACCTGAACTTACAACTAAACCTGACTTTATTGTAGGAGATACCTTTAGAATTACTCTTAAAGCCTTTCTTGGTGAATTAACTCCGGAAGAGGTTGAAGTTCAGATTTATCATGGTAAAATAAGAACGTCAGCCCTTCTTGAAGGAAGCAGGCCAGAAACCATGTGGCTGCAGGAAACCATATCCGAAGGTACTCATATTTATGCCTGCACCATTACCTGTTCAGATTCAGGACGTTTTGGATATACAGCCCGGGTCATTCCAAAAGGGGATGCGGTGTTAAGCAATTTTCCCGGTCTTATCACCTGGGCACAGGAAGATAACCCTATCGAGGAAAAATAGGATAAGGAACAATGGCACAAAAACCAAGGATTTTGATTGTAACCCCTGAGGTAACGTATCTTCCCGAAGACATGGGAAATCAATCACACTATTCTGCCAAGGCAGGCGGTCTTGCAGATGTTTCTGCCGCCTTGATCAGTGCATTGTTTGATTTTAACTGTGATGTTCATGTTGCAATACCGGATTATCGTTCTATTTTTGATGTATATGCCCTAAAAACTCATAATCTGAAACTTGACAAAATCCGGAAACGGTTGGATGATGAAAGAATTCATCTTGCTGCTGATAGGGTTTTTTATTATCTTCATAATATTTATTCAGGATATTCTGATCAGAATCTTAAGGTGTCTCTGGCATTTCAAAGGGAGGTGATTAACAATATTATTCCCAGAGTTCAGCCGGATATCATCCATTGCAACGACTGGATGACAGGGTTGATTCCGGCCATGGCAAGAGAGATTGGAATACCATGCCTTTTTACAATTCATAATATCCATACCATGACATCTACCATGTCATATATTGAAGACAGAGGTATTGATGTAGCATCTTTCTGGAAAAGATTGTTTTTTAAAAAACCTCCATATAATTATGAGGAGAGCCGGGAGTGGAATCGGGTTGATTTTTTAACTTCAGGCGTATTCGCAGCCCATTATGTAAACACGGTAAGCCCCACCTTTTTAAAAGAGATTGTTGAAAGCCGACATCCTTTTGTTGAAAACTGCCTGCAAAAGGAGTTAAAAAATAAATATTATGCAGGTTGTGCCACAGGAGTTTTAAATGCCCCGGAACCTGAATTTAATCCTGCTGTTGATGAAACTATACGCTATAATTACGGACCTAAAAATCACAGAAAACAAAAAAAGAAAAATAAACTCTTTTTGCAGAAAATAGTGGATCTTGGTCAGGATGAAAATGCAGTCATTTTTTTCTGGCCGTCACGCCTGGATCCTGTTCAAAAAGGATGCCAGCTTCTTGCACAGATTTTATATGATATTGTATCCAAATACTGGGATGCAGATCTTCAGATTGTCTTTGTGGCAAGCGGAGAATATCAAAAACACTTCCATGACATAGTACAATTTCATGGACTGGGTAAAAGGGTTGCGGTGTGCAGTTTTAATGAAGGTTTGTCCCACCAGGCATTTGCCTCTTCTGATTTTTTATTCATGCCATCGTCCTTTGAACCCTGCGGGCTTCCCCAGATGATTGGTGGTATTTATGGAACTCTTCCCATTGTCCATGATACTGGTGGGTTGCATGATACCATCCTTCAGTTAAACCATGAAAATAATAAAGGAAATGGATTTTTATTCAATGTCCATGATGTATACGGGTTTAAATGGGCAATAGACAGAGCAATGGATTTTCATTTTCTTGATCCGGATATTAAAGAAGTTCAAATTAACAGGATCATGATTGAAAGCGTACTTGGGTTTAACCACAGCCAATGTGCTCAGGATTATATAAATTTATATGAAAAAATGCTCCAAAGGCCATTTCTTGTCTGATCCGGCATCTCAGTTAGGAATCTTTAATGAATCTGAACTTCTTGCCTTTTCAGATATTATATTATCAAGAAGATCTAAAGCCCTTGCCCTTGAAAACATGATTAAAAAGGAAAATCATGACTCTTTAACATCTTTTGCAAATTATCATAATTTTTTTGGGCTTCATTTTGAATCAAAAAATGATTCATGGATTTTCAGAGAGTGGGCTCCCAATGCAAATGAGATTTTTATTATCTGTGATAAAACATCATGGCTCAAACACAGTGATTTTAAACTTGAAAAAAAAGCAGATAATATTTTTGAAAGACGATTCCCAAAGGAAATATTTTCCCATGAAGAGCTTTTCAGGCTCAAGATAGTTTGGCCGGGAGGAGAAGGAGATCGTATTCCAACTGCAGCCACGCGGGTTGTTCAGGATTTTTATACTGATATTTTCAATGCACAGGTGTGGCATCCTAAAAAAAAATTTAAATGGGAAATAACAGAATTCTCCTCCCAAAAACAATCTTTATTGATCTATGAGACCCATGTTGGAATGGCGCTTGAAGACAGCAGGGTAGGGACATATATTGAATTTGAACACCATATCCTGCCCCAGATAATAGATGCAGGTTATAATGCCATTCAATTCATGGCTATTCAGGAACACCCCTATTATGGATCTTTTGGTTATCATGTTGCCAATTTTTTTGCA
>JAOZRF010000024.1 GCA_029940245.1 Desulfobacula sp. | reverse complement strand
TTTCAGGTACCCGTTGAACACGATGGGTGCCGCTTTCATATTTAAAACTGCTGAAGGCACCCTTCCCCCTGACAAGGGCTACAACCTCCTTGAACCCACCCGAACTGGAAGCATTTTTCTCAATAATCTCCATGGTCCAGTTTTTGGATTCAGTATACCTTGAATACATTCTGAACAAGTCTCCAGCAAAAATACCAGCCTCTTCTCCACCTGTTCCTGCCCGGATTTCAATGATGACATTTTTATCATCCCGGGGATCTTTAGGCATCAAAAGGATATTGAGTTGAGATTGATGCGCTTCTGCTCTTGATTCAAGGAGCGGTATCTCTTCTCTGGCCATTGCCCGCATTTCAGGATCATTATCTTTTAAAAGTTCTTTTGCCTCTTTTAACTCCGCCAAAATCCCTTCATATTCCCTGAAGTTTGGAACAATTTTATTAAGTTCACCATGTTCGATCAAATACGCCTGGTATTTTTTTTGATCGTTTATGACGGCCGGATCACTCAATAGATGCTCAAGCTTAATAAATCTTTCTTCAATACCTTTTAATTTTTCGATCATAATTTAAAAACTCAAAAGGGGTTCTTTTATTAAGACCCCTTTTATATTGCAAATCATAGAAAGTGATAAATAGTGCCCGATGAAAACCCACTATTTTTTTTAAGTCGTACTCTAAACAAGTTTGCTGATGTCAAACCCTGCGTATTTCTTTTTGAAACGGTCAATCCTTCCGGCAGAATCAACCAATTTTTGTTTGCCGGTAAAAAAAGGATGACACTTGGAACAAATTTCCACCTTGATATTCTCTCTTGTGGACCCGACTTCAAATGTTGCACCGCAAGCACAGGAGGCTGTTGAATTTGTGTATTTTGGATGTATGCCTTTTTTCATTTCCTCTAAAACTCCTTATCAAGCCTTATTTCAGGCTATTATTTAATTTTATGAATTCATTAATTCAAGAAACTGTTTATTATCCTTTGTTCCTTGCATTTTTTCAAGTAAAAACTGCATGCTGTCCACAGGATTTAAACTGGACAACAGTTTTCTTAAGATCCATACTCGGTTCAAAACCATTGGATCAAGCAGCAGTTCCTCTTTTCTCGTTCCAGATTTATTCATGTCAATGGCTGGAAAAATTCTTTTATCAGCAAGTTTTCTATCCAGTACCAATTCCATATTCCCAGTGCCCTTGAATTCTTCAAAGATAACTTCATCCATTCTGCTGCCAGTATCAACCAAAGCCGTAGCAATAATGGTAAGGCTGCCACCCTCTTCGATATTTCTTGCTGCACCAAAAAATCGTTTGGGTCTGTCAAGCGCATTTGAATCCACACCACCGGACAAAATCTTACCGGAAGGCGGCATTACTGAATTATATGCCCTTGCCAACCTTGTAATACTGTCAAGCAAAATGACAACATCGTGACCCTGCTCCACTATTCTTTTGGCTTTCTCAATAACCATCTCTGCCACCTGAACATGTCGCTCTGCCGGTTCATCAAAGGTTGAGCTGACCACTTCCGCATCTACTGATCGTTGCATATCCGTCACTTCTTCGGGACGTTCATCAATCAGGATAATCATTGGAATGATATCACTATGGGCTCTAACCATGCTATTGGCTATGTTCTGCAATAACATTGTCTTACCTGCTTTTGGCGGAGAGACAATCAAACCGCGCTGACCAAATCCGACAGGGCACATCAGATCTATTACACGCATGGCATAATTGTCTGATTCAGCCTCAAGATTCATTTTCCTTTCAGGATAAAGCGGTAAGAGATTATCAAAAAGAATGGTTTCAGCAGCAAGTTCAGGATTTTGGAAATTGACGGCTTCCACTTTAAGCAATGCAAAATATCGTTCAGAATCTTTTGGCTGCCGGACCTGACCTGAGATGGTATCTCCGGTTCTCAAATTAAATCTTCTTATTTGTGAGGGAGATACATAAATATCATCAGGACCGGGAAGATAATTATATCCTGGTGCTCTTAAAAATCCAAAACCATCCGGGAGAATTTCCAAGGTGCCTTCACCATAGATCTGGCCGCTCTCTTCAATGTTTGCTTGAAGCAAAATAAAAATTAAATCCTGTTTTTTAAGCCCGCCGACCCCTTTAATTTTATATTCCCTGGCAAGCTTGGTCAACTCACTAATCTTCATATTATTCAATTCTACAAGATTCATTCATTCTCCCAAATTTTTGGTTATTTTCTTTTACAGGCTAAAGTTTGTTGTTGAAGCACACCTTATTTGAATTCTGAAAGCCAAAATGATATACAAACAGGCGTGATGCTTGAAGTTTATTTTATTAACGCCATATCAATAAGGCAAAACCCTTAAGTTGTCAAGAATTCTTTTTGAATTTTATCAAAGAGATTATCAACAGATTCAAAGAGTTCCGACCTTGTTCCCTTGTTTATAATAACATGGTCTGCCATTGCCATTTTATCCGCCTGGGCCATTTGCAGCGCCAGCATCTTCTGTGCGTTTTCTTTTGATACATTATCCCGTTTGCAAATTCTTTCCACAAGATCCATATCCTGCGCCGCTACAACAATAGTGGCATCAAATTGTTTCTCCATACCCAATTCAAAAAGCAGGGGAACTTCAACTGCCACTGCCTTTTTATCCTTATACACTGCATTTTCTATTTGGGAAACCATCTCCATTAAAATTTGGGGATGTAAAATATCCTCCATTTTTTTTCGCAGGATGGCATCATCCACAATAATATTTCGCAACAGTACTCTGTCCAGGGTTCCCGTTTTTTCCAGCACTGACCTGCCAAATACTTCTACAATTTTTTTAAACCCAGGCTTTCCCGGCTCCACAACCTGTCTTGCAATCACATCACAATCCAGAGTAACCAGGCCAATTGTTTTAAACCGCCGGCAGACAAGACTTTTCCCTGAGCCCGCTGAACCTGTAATTGCAATCCTTAAAATTTTCATTGTATTTGAAATATTGAGATCTGCGTATGGTTTTTTCTAAATTTGCTTGTCTGTATAAACATCAACCCTTATAAATATTGACTATAATACAGTTTTCTGTTAATTTTCAAGACAATTTTTAATTATATTTTGAAAGGATTTAGATTGTGGAAAGAACATTATCAATAATCAAACCCGATGGGGTTGCAAAAAACGTGATCGGTGAAGTAATCAAACGGTTTGAAACCAATGGTATTAAAATCGCTGCAATGAAAATGATTCATCTGACAAAAACCCAGGCCCAGGGCTTTTATGCTGTTCACAAAGAACGACCGTTTTATGACAGCCTGACTGATTTTATGACTTCAGGTCCAATTGTTGTCATGGTTCTTGAAGGAAAGGATGTGATTGCAAAAAACAGAAAAATCATGGGGGCTACCAATTTTGAAGAAGCAGAAGCAGGGACTATCAGAAAAGATTATGCAACAAACATAGAAAAAAATGTTGTTCATGGTTCTGATGCATCTGAAACCGCTGCTTTTGAAATCAAATATTTTTTCAATGCCCTTGAAATACAAAATAAATAATCCACATTATTTATAAACCCAGAGCTGCTGTCTTAATTTTTTTCCTGGACGGCAGCTTTCATTATTTATAACCATCTATATCAATGCTCGTATGGTCAAATCCTATTTTTGCAAAACCAGTAGAAATTTTTTGACGAATACCCTTATTAAAAAGAATGCTGATTAAATCCGGTTCAACTTCTAACCTGGCTGTTTTCCCATGACATCTTACCCGGACCTGGGCAAATCCCAAATCCTGCAACAACGCTTCAGCCTTGTCAACCATAATAAGCTTTGAAGCCTTGATAGTTTCATTATAAGGAATCCGTGTTGCCAGACAGGATTGTGAGGGTTTGTCCCAGGTCACAAGCCCCAATTGCTTTGAGAGTAGTCTGATCTCCTTTTTAGTGCACTTTATATCTGCTAAAGGAGAAAGAAAACCAAGTTCTTTTGAGGCTTTTAAGCCTGGCCGAAAATCATTTAAATCATCCAAATTTACCCCATGAAGTAAAGTGTTAATGCCTAAGCTTTGCGCCGTCTGTCTTATAAGTGCAAACATTTGCTTTTTACAATAGTAACACCGCTCCATAGTATTGCGGACCACATCTTGATTTTCAAGAATATCCACATCAAGACAGATATGCTCAACCCCTATTGAACGGCTGATTTTCTTTGCAAACTCAATTTCCCTTTTCGGCACAAACTGTGATGATACAGTGATGGCAAGCAATTTTTGCGGATTGACTTTTTTTGCCATTGCCAGAAGAAAGGTGCTGTCAACACCACCTGAAAAAGCCACTGCAAAAGAGGATAGCTTTGATAATTTTCTCTCAATATCTTCAAATTTTTTCAGCAATATGCTTCACCTGACCATTATAATATTACGGCAAAATTCAAGGAACACTTAATGTCTTATATACCATATTTCACTTATTTTAAACAAATGTTAAACCCAGATATTCCTTGACTAAGAGAAAGGCTTGATGTATAAAATTCAATCATTATTTTGCTGGGTGATCGTCCAATGGCAGGACTACGGACTCTGACTCCGTCAATTAAGGTTCAAATCCTTATCACCCAGCCATTTAAAAGAATAGATTTTTAAGCTTTTGGCCTGGTGCTCCATGGAGTAAAAAAAAATGAACGGATTTAAGATAACCTTTCCCGGCAATAAAAAAATAGATGTTGAATTTAAACATTTTAAAATTAAAACGGACCAGGCAAAAGAAAACGGGGGCGATAAAAGTGCACCCGAACCCTTTGATATTTTCATCGCATCACTGGGTGCCTGTGCCGGAATCTATGCAAAATTATTTTGTGATGTAAGAAAACTTTCCACAGACCAGATGCACCTTTTCATTGACGTTGTTTTCAAAGAAGGACAAAAACTTATGGAACAGGTCAATATCACCCTCCATGTCAATGAACTATTTCCTGAAAAATATATTAAACCGATCATAAAATCCATGAGTTCATGTGCGGTTAAAAATCAACTTCACCCGGATATAACCTTTAATACCGCTGTAATTTATAATTAATTTTTCCTGTAGAAAAGCAAAGTATAGCGAATAAAAGACGGTGAAGCATTCAACCTCTCAATTAAGTGATTGAACTCAAAAACTGATAATAAAGGAAAATTATATTGACGAACAAACATTTTGAACTGAAAATCGGAAAAAGGACAGAAAGCTTTTCCATACCTGCGGAACAGCTTCTCTACGAACTGATGGGAAAAAACCGCACACCACCGGAGGATTTGGCCACGGCCTATCGATATGCTCTGGCACATCCCATTGACAGCCCTCCTTTGAGTGAAATGGTTAATCCTGGTGAGACAGTGGCCATTGCAGTCAGTGACATCACCCGGGTCTGGCAGCATAATGAATTGACATTGCCAATCCTGATAGACTATCTGAATGAAGCTGGTATTGCTGATAAGGACATAACTATCATCATTGCCGTTGGCGCCCATCGACAGAACACGGCCGAAGAGTTGGCAGAGTTATGCACCCAGGCAATCTGCAAGCGTGTCAAAGTGATCAATCACAATGCATGGGACACAGACAATATGGTCTATTACGGTAAGACCAGCCGGGGAACACAGGTGTCTTTTAATCGCCTAGTGGCCGATGCTGACCGGGTCATTTTGACGGGAGGAGTCATCTACCATTATATGGTGGGTTATGGCGGGGGGCGGAAAAGTATTATGCCTGGTGTGTCATCCCTTACGACCATCCAGCAAAGCCACATGTGGGCCATGGGAAAGCACCTCGGAGATGGCTCAAACCCATTGGCCGCTAATATGAAAACTGCCGGAAATCCAGCCCATGAAGACATGATGGAAGTTGCGGCATTTCTCAAACCCGACTTTATCATTAATGTAGTCCCCAACCTGGATGGTGACATTACCGGTATCTTCACGGGCAATTGGATCTCGGCCTGGCAGCAGGCTACACAACTGGTTGACGAGATATTCGGTGTAAGAATTCAAGAGCAGGCCGACATCGTCATTGCTTCTGCTGGTGGATACCCTAAAGACATCAACCTCTACCAGTCCCAAAAGACCATTGACAATGCAGTCTATGCCATGAAACAAGGCGGCATTGCCATCATCCTGGCTGACTGTCCGGATATTAAAGAGCCTGGTGAGTTCTTTGACTGGTTCCGTTATCCAAATGCTTTTGATATGGAAAAGGCTGTACGGGAAAATTTTCTCATCTCAGGGTGGGTAGCGGTTCGGCAGCTTGAGTATGCCGATTTAGGACACATTATTTTGGTTACCCGGGAAAAAAACATCGAATTAGCCCGGACTGCCGGTGTTCAAGGAGTCGCCACTATGGAAGAAGCCCTGGCAATAGCATATAAGAAGTGTGGCAATAATTTCCCCAAAATTACAATTATGCCACAAGGTGCCAACACATTTCCGATCCTCACAGCCTAAAAGAGATGTGCAGATAAAATTGAAAGCAAAGGGCAAAAGATGATTAAAGTTGGAAAGCAAAACCTGATAACAGATGTTCCGGGAATACAAGTCGGGAATTATTACGATGAAGCGGTCAGAACCGGTGTTACAGTGATTATACCTGATGAACCTGCCATTGCATCGGCAGATATTCGAGGAGGGGGACCGGGAACCCGCGAGACTGAAGCCCTGAACTCGGATTGTTTGGTGGATGTTGTTCATGGGATTGTCTTGAGCGGGGGGTCTGCCTATGGATTGGATGCTGCCGGCGGCGTAATGGCAAACTTAAGACAGCAAAAAATCGGTTTTAATCTGGGTGATGCCATTATTCCCATTGTTCCATCTGCTATCCTGTTTGATCTGTTAAACGGTGGAGATAAAGAATGGGGAATCAAATCTCCCTATTTTGATATGGGTTTTAAGGCGGTTCAAACCATTGACAAAAATTTTGACCTGGGAAATGTTGGCGCAGGCTATGGTGCAATTGCCGGCGGATTAAAAGGGGGATTGGGGAGTGCTTCTTTTGTTTTTTCCGACGGCAACTCAGAGATAAGTGTTGGCGCGATTGCCGCAGTGAACTCCATGGGATCTGTTACAATGCCCGGCAGTCCTACCATGTGGGCCTTTCCCTATGAACAGAACGATGAGCTGGGAAAACAGCCCATGCCTGAAAAAAATACCAAAATAGACCTGGATTTTCCTTTTGAGTTACCCCTGGGTAAAAACACAACCCTGGTGACTATTGCAACGGATGCCGTGTTGACCAAACCCCAGGCCAGACGGGTTGCAATAATGGCCCAGGATGGTTTGGCCCGGGCAATCAGACCGGTTCATTCTCCTTTTGACGGGGACAGTGTGTTTGTTTTATCAACGGGTAAATGTGAGCTTTTAGATCCCGTGGTGGGTGTATCCAGATTGGGTATGCTGGCTGCGGATTGTGTGGCCCGGGCAATTGCCAGGGGGGTTTTTCAGGCGCAAAGTATGGGTGATTTAGAATGCTACAGTGATCGTTATGGCAGATAAAATGTTATTAATCAAGGAGACAATGACATGAGTAAAATGAAATTTATTGTTACATTAATCGTTCTAACACTGGGAATAGCCATAAATGCGTCATCTGTTATGGCCGCAAAAGACAGCTTGAACCTGGGAATGGTATTGGAGCCACCCCATCTTGATCCGACAGCAGGAGCTGCAGCAGCAATTGATGAGGTGGTTTATGCCAATATTTTTGAAGGGTTGACCAGAATTGACAAAAATGGAGTTGTAAAACCAGGTCTGGCCAGTAGCTGGACAGTCTCAGAAGATCAAAAAACATACACGTTTAATCTGCGAAAAGGGGTATCCTTTCATGACGGTGCATCCTTTGACGCAGATGATGTGGTTTTTTCCCTGAACAGAGCCAGGGCCAAAGATAGCGTTAATGCGCAAAAGGCGCTGTTTAAACCGATCCAATCAGTTACGGCTGAAGATCCCCATACCGTGGTGGTGACATTGAGTCAACCCACGGGCAGCTTTTTGTTCAACATGGGCTGGGGGGATGCCGTCATCGTAGATAAAGCCAGTGCGGAAAAAAACAAAAGCAATCCCATTGGTACGGGCCCTTTTAAGTTTTCCAAATGGGTAAGAGGCGATCGGATTGTAATGGTCAGAAATGATGCCTACTGGGGAACACCAGCTAAATTAAAAACCGCAACCATCAAGATCATCCCGGACCCGGCAGCGGCTGTTTCCGCAATGATGGCCGGAGATATAGACGCTTTTGCTAACTTTCCTGCACCGGAAAGTCTCGCACAATTCAAAAGCGACCCCCGGTTTAAAGTTGTCATCGGTACTACGGAAGGAGAAACCATTCTTTCAACCAACAATCAGAGCGGTCCGTTCAAAAAACTGAAAGTCCGCCAGGCCATTGCCCATGCCCTTGACCGCAAGGCTATTATTGACGGGGCCATGTTTGGTTATGGCACCCCCATTGGAACCCATTTTGCCCCACACCACCCTGCATATATTGACCTGATCGCAACACATCCATATAACCTTGCAAAGGCAAAACAACTTCTGGCTGAAGCAGGATATCCAGACGGATTCAAGGCTACTATCAAGCTTCCTCCACCCAGTTATGCAAGACGTGGTGGTGAAATTGTCGCCTCCCAGCTCAGAAAGATTGGTATTGATCTGGAGATCATTCCCGTGGAATGGGCCCAATGGCTGGATCAGGTGTTTAAAAAACGGGATTATGATTTGACCATTGTTTCACACACAGAACCAATGGATATCGGTATATATGCCAGAAAAGACTATTACTTTGCCTATGACAGCCCAAAATTTCAGGCGTTGATGAAAAAACTGGATGCCACCGTGGACACCAAAGCCCGGTATAAAATTTTGGGAGATGCCCAGAGATTGATTTCAGCAGATTGTGTCAACGGATTCATGTTCCAGCTTGCCAAACATGGTGTGTGGAATAAAAATATCCGGGGATTATGGGAAAACAGTCCGGTTCAGGCCAATGACTTAACCCAGGTCTATTGGATCAATTAGATCGTTTATTGAACAAGCAGTTATCGGTTAGCCGGCCCGGGTGAATATCAAAGGATAGCTGACCGATAAGGTTTGGTCAAAACTAGGCGAATGAGAATTTTTCTGGCAAAAAGAGTCTTTACTCTGATACTGACCCTGTTGGTGGCCACCCTGGTGGTGTTTGTGGTTCTTGAAATCCTGCCTGGCGACCCGGCATCGGTTATGTTGGGAATCAATGCGGAAACAGAGACGTTGAACGCACTCAGGGAGGAACTTGGCCTCAATCGACCGGTCTGGGTCCGCTATACCCATTGGGTGGCGGATTTGATTACAGGAAATCTGGGAATATCTTATACCTATGATGTGCCCGTATCAGAGTTGATTCTCAGTCGTCTTACCGTCAGTTTCCCCCTGGCCTTATTGGCCATGACCCTCTCCACGCTCATCGCCATCCCTTTGGGTATCCTGGCTGCCTCCAATCATAATAAACCAATGGATTTTCTGGTGATGAGTTTCTCCCAGATAGGAATTGCCATTCCCAATTTCTGGTTTGCCATGCTCCTGACTCTTTTGTTTTCAGTTACCTTAAGGTTGTTGCCTGCAGGCGGGTTTGCCGGGTGGGATGCCGGAATAGGCCCGGTACTCAAGTCTTTTTTGTTACCGACAATAGCACTGGCCCTGCCCCAGGCAGCCATCCTCGCCAGGGTAACCCGTTCTGCATTACTTGAGGTTTTGCAGGAGGATTTCATCCGTACGGCCAGGGCCAAAGGGATCACGAACCAGGGGGCATTATGGAAACATGCATTGCGGAATGCCCTGATACCCGTTGTGACCATAATGGGACTTCAGTTCTCTTTTTTACTGGCCGGGACCATTATAATCGAAAACGTGTTTTATCTGCCCGGAATCGGGAGACTGATTTTTCAAGCCATCTCCCAAAGGGATTTGATTGTGGTAAAAAATCTGGTCATTTTATTGGCAGGGGCTGTTATCGTGATCAATTTTATGGTGGATTTGCTCTATGCGGTTATTGACCCCCGTTTAAGAGGGGGGCAGGATGTTTAGAACTTTGGTTGAAATATTGAGGCATGGTTTGAAAAATCGGAGTTTTATCATTGGCGGGTCGATTTCATTGCTTTTTTTCCTCGTCGCTTTTCTCTCCTATTTCTGGACACCCTATCCTGTTGAAGATATTAATATTGCGGATAAATTGTTACTGCCTAGTGCCGAATATCTGCTGGGGACGGACCATTTTGGCCGGGACATTTTGTCTATGTTGATCAAAGGGGCCGGAAATTCAGTGATTGTTGCTTTTGTTGCCATTGGAATCGGTATCGGATGCGGTGTCCCCTTAGGCTTGACGGCTGCAGCCAAAAAAGGGTGGATGGATGAGTTGATTATGCGATTCAACGATTTTACCTTTGCTTTTCCATCCCTTATTTCCGCGATTATGATAACAGCGATTCTGGGGCCTGGATCGATCAACTCCATTATTGCCATTGGCATATTTAACATACCGGTTTTTGCCAGGGTAGCGCGTGGTGCTGCACTAAGCATCTGGAAACGCGAATTTATTCTGGCAGCCAGGAGTGCCGGAAAAGGCCGGTTTAAAATATCTGTGGAGCATATTCTGCCAAATATCTCAAGCATGCTGATTGTACAGACCACCATTCAGTTTGCCCTGGGCATCCTGGCAGAAGCAGGCTTAAGTTATCTGGGCCTGGGTACCCAGCCACCCATGCCCAGTTGGGGGAAAATGCTCAATGAAGCCCAGACCTTTATGAATTTTGCACCGCAATTGGCTATCTATCCGGGACTGGCCATTGCTTTAACCGTCATGGGGCTGAATCTGTTCGGAGACGGCTTGCGGGATGTTCTTGATCCTAAATTAAGAAGAAGCAGGTAAAAAAAATGGCTTTATTACAGGTTCAAGACCTTTGTGTAACCTTGAATACTGCCCATGGCCCCCAGGAAGTTATCAGCCATATCAATTTTTCCATGGAAGCCGGGGATAAAATGGGAATTGTAGGTGAATCCGGTTGCGGAAAATCAATTACCGCCCTGGCGTTAATGTCACTTTTACCCCGGGATTCTCAAACCAGAGGGAAAATTATCCTGGAAGGCCGGGATATTTTAAAATTGAATTCCAATAAGATATGCAGTATCCGGGGCAACCGGATCGGAATGATATTTCAGGAACCCATGACCGCGTTGAACCCGGTGAAACAGATTGGTGCCCAGGTTTCCGAAAGCATCTATCTGCATCTGAAACTTACCCGGAAACAGACCCTTGAACGGGTTAGCGAACTGATGGATAAGGTAGGACTTCCCGTCAGCAAATTTGGTCTGAATCTTTATCCCCACCAGCTTTCCGGTGGTCAGCGCCAAAGAGTAATGATTGCCATGGCAATTGCCTGTAATCCCGAAATACTTATAGCTGATGAGCCGACAACGGCTCTGGACGTAACCGTTCAAGAACAAATTTTAGATTTGATACGGGATCTGGCTGATTCATCGGGCATGGCCTTGATAATTATCAGCCATGATCTGGGGGTTATCGCCCAGACAGCGGAAAATGTTATGGTCATGTATACGGGTCAGAGTGTTGAAATGGGAAGCACTATGGATGTATTCCAGAATATGTCGCATCCTTATACCTATGGTCTTTTTTCCGCCATTCCCCATGTTGGTTCTTCAGTACAACTTGATAGAAAAAGGCTTAACAGTATTCCCGGGCAGGTACCGGAACTGCACTTAAGACCCAGGGGATGTAATTTTGCTGATCGCTGTTCAAGGGCTTTGAAAATATGCAAAGATAAAGAACCAATGGCCACAAGGGTGGCAGATCATCACCAGGTCTGGTGTTATCACCCGCTGACCTGCGAAGATAAAAAATGAAACAGCCACTGGTTAAAATTAAGGGTATTTACAAGGACTATCAACTTCCCAAAAAATTTCTGTTCCAAAAGGCCCCGGTTTTTCGTGCGCTGCATGGTATTAACCTGGAACTGCATCATGGAACCAGTTTTGGCATTGTGGGAGAATCCGGTTGCGGAAAATCAACCCTGGCAAGAATCGTCATGGCCCTTGATGAACCCACTTCAGGAACGGTTTTTTTTGACGGCCAAGATTTATTTAACATGCCTGCTGCCAAGCTGAAACATTTAAGGCGTAATTTTCAAATGGTATTTCAGGATCCTTATGGTTCATTAAACCCCCGGAAAAATATTCTGGGGATCGTTGCAGAACCGCTGGATACTTTGAAAGAAAAGCTTTCATTTGCCCAGAAAAAAGAACGCGTCGCCAAAATACTGACTGAGGTTGGTTTGAATGCCACGGATACTGACAAATTTCCCCATGAATTTTCCGGCGGACAACGCCAGCGGATTGCCATTGCCAGGGCATTGATTACCCGTCCCTCATTGATTGTGGCTGACGAGTCCGTATCGGCCCTGGATGTATCGGTTCAAGCCCAGGTATTGAATTTAATGATGGACCTCCAGGAAAAATATAACCTCACCTATATGTTTATCAGTCACGATTTGAGCGTGGTTGAATATGTAACAGATCAGGTTGCAGTGATATACATGGGAAAAATTGTGGAGCAGGGAACTACAAAAACATTATTTCACGGCCCCCTTCATCCTTACACCCAGACCCTCTTGCGGGCTGTTCCAGACGTGAACCCGCTGAATAAAAAACAAAAAAATAAGCCTGTCATTCCCTTATTTAAAAAAACCGATATGAGTTGTCCATTTATAGACAGATGTCATAAAGCAACAAAGACCTGTGTTGATAACGCACCAGAGCTGCTTGGGAATGATGGGCACCTTGTTGCCTGCTTCAATGCTGAGTAGTATTTGAACGGCTCGTAGAGGAGCAATGCTCACAAACTCACTCAGAAATTCGGAAATTCGAAATTCGGGGGACACCTTACTTATCTTTCTTTTGGGAGGTCCAGGTTTTTGAGGTTTGAGTTTTCGGTCTAAAAAAAATTCCATTTTTTTGATAAAAGGCTCGCTCCAGCGCTGGCCTTCAGGTTCCTTGAAAAAGGTCTGCTGCCGTCTGTTTCCCCTCTGTGTAATATGATGCGGGATTCCAGGCGCTACTGCTCTTGCTATTCGTGCCATGTAAATAAAAAAACAAATACTATAGCTTTTGCCAATAATTAAATAAGGTGTCCCCAGAATTCATATACTCAATTTTTGTTTTAGCAGAAGGATATAACGACTGGTAACACCCAGGATTTTTTTCTCCTGCATGGCACTGACGGTAATCGCATTAAACCTTTCCGAAGACAATGGCGCCTGAATGATATGGGTTAGTTCCCATCCTGAACGTTCCAATATTTTATAATAGTCTGTCAGCAGGATAGCATTCCTGTTCTCCTCTTCTAAAGCAGGGCAACTTTGAAAATCGCGCCAGTCAGAATTAATTAAAG
>JAOZRF010000370.1:2996-3599 GCA_029940245.1 Desulfobacula sp. | reverse complement strand
ATGGGAGACAGTAATCTGGTCGAAGTAGGTTGCGGCAAGGGGTTTTTTCTTGAAATGCTCCTTGGGCAGGGGGTGGATGTCATTGGGTTTGATCCCACCTATGAGGGCAGTAATCCACGGATAGAAAAATGTTATTTTGGGCCTGATTCAGGGATTAAGGCAAAAGGAATAATCCTGCGTCATGTGTTAGAGCATGTTCATGATCCTGTTAACTTTTTAATGATGCTTAAAAAAGCCAATGGCGGGTCCGGACGGGTCTATATTGAAGTGCCTTGTTTTGACTGGATCTGCCGGCACAGAGCATGGTTTGATATCTTTTACGAACATGTAAATTATTTCAGGATGTCTGATTTTTATCGAATTTTTGATAAGGTTATAGAAAGCGGAACCGTTTTTGGCGATCAGTATCTTTATGTTGTTGCAGATCTTGCCAGTTTAAAGCAGCCTGTTATGAATCCTGATGTCAACCCTGATGTCAATGGTGCTGTTAATATGGAAGACAGGGTTTCTTTTCCGGCTGATTTTCTTTTAACTCTAAAGGATAAAACAGGAAAAGCCATATGGGGCGGTGCATCAAAAGGCGTTATCTTTTCATTTTTAAAG
>JAOZRF010000370.1:0-2986 GCA_029940245.1 Desulfobacula sp. | reverse complement strand
GTTATGGATATAAATCCTTTTAAACAAGGCAGGTACATTGCTGGAACGGGGCTTTGTGTAATGTCACCTGAACAGGGGATGGCTTTATTGCAAAAAGGTTCGACAATTTATGTTATGAATTCAAATTATTTAGCGGAGATTAAGAAAATGTCTAATAATGCCTATAACTATGTGAGTGTGGATCATGCCTGAATTTGAAACGGAAAAAATGGACCGGGTTGCTGCAATGAAATCCAATACACACCTCTGTGATTCAGCCCTTGCCTTTATGCAGGCATCGTTAATACCAAAATATTCCTATAATTTTTCCTGGCAGGGCAGACCCATTATTCAATATCCCCAGGATATCGTTGCCATGCAGGAACTGATCTGGCAGACCAGACCGGATCTGATTATTGAAACGGGGATTGCCCATGGCGGTTCCCTGATCTTCAGCGCATCCATGCTGGCCATGCTGGATATGGTGGATGCCATGGAAAAGGGTGTGATCATGGATCCCAGAATTTCAAATCGCAAAGTGCTGGGCATTGATATTGATATCCGGGAACATAACCGGATTGCCATCGAGGCCCACCCCATGTTCAGCCGCATTCAGATGATACAGGGCTCCAGTACCAAGCCGGATATCATCCAACAGGTTAAAGATGTTGCAGACAAGTATGAGAGGGTCATGGTCTGTATGGATTCCAACCACACCCATGATCATGTCCTGGCGGAACTGAAGGCCTATGCACCCCTGACATCCCTTGAAAGTTATTGTGTTGTTTTTGATACTATTGTTGAAGATATGCCGGCCAGGATGTCGCAGGACCGTCCATGGGGACCTGGAAATAATCCAAAAACCGCTGTATGGAAATACCTGAAACATCATCCGGAATTTGAAATAGACAAAGGTGTACACGAAAAGTTATTGATCACCGTAGCCCCGGATGGTTATTTAAAACGGGTTAAGTAAATGGTTTATGTGTAATTATAATAACGTTGACAATGAATAGTGAGCCATGACGCAACTCAAACGTAATGTAATCGCCAATTATGCGGGCAGCATCTGGATAGCCTTGATGTATCTGGTTTTTGTCCCCGTATATATCCATTTTCTGGGGATTGAGGCCTATGGTCTGGTGGGTTTTTTTGCAACCCTGCTGAGTGTATTTGCCGTGCTTGACATGGGGCTGAGTTCCACTTTGAATCGAGAACTGGCAAGACTTACCAGTGACAATGGGTCTGAACAGCAGATGCACAATCTTGTGCGAACCCTGGCGCTTATTTATTGGGCTATGGCGGTTTTCATTGTCATCATTGTGGTCGCGTTATCCGCCTACATATCTCAGCGCTGGGTAAAGGCGGAAAATTTGTCCCCTGCTACGGTTCAGCAGGCCGTGATTCTTATGGGAATTGCCATTGGTCTGCAATGGCCCGTGGGCTTTTATTCAGGAGGTCTTATGGGACTACAGCGCCAGGTGTTGCTGAATATTATTAATGCAATCATAGCAACCTTGCGGGGAATCGGTGCCATATTGATTCTCTGGTTGATTTCTCCCACCATCCAGGCGTTTTTCCTTTGGCAGATTATTATCAGCGGACTACAGACCTTGTTATTAGGGGTGGCACTGTGGCGGAGCATTCCTTTGGGCAAGGGGAAAGCAGGTTTTCGATTAAGTGTTCTAAAGGGAATCTGGCGCTTTGCTGCGGGAATGTTAGGCATATCCATCCTGGCAACCCTGCTGACCCAGACGGATAAGATTATTTTAAGCCGCATGTTGTCCCTTGAGATGTTTGGCTATTATTCTCTATCAGGGATGGTGGCCATGAGTCTTTATCGTCTGATAGGGCCTGTTTTTACGGGTGTTTATCCCCGTTTAACCCAGCTTGTGGCAGTCAATGATCAGGCTTCGTTGAGAACATTGTATCACAGTAGCTGTCAGGTGATGTCCGTCATGATCCTGCCGGCGGCTATTGTGCTGGCATTTTTTTCAAAACCCGTCATGCTGGTGTGGACACAAAATTTGGTTACAGCTGAAAAGACATATCTGCTGGTGAGTCTTCTGGTGATTGGTACTGCCCTGAATGGCTTGATGAGTCTGCCCTATGCCCTGCAACTGGCCCATGGCTGGACAAGGCTCTCGCTTTACGTCAATCTGGTTTCTGTTATTGTTCTGGTACCGCTGATTTTTTTCATGACAAAACATTTTGGGGCTATCGGTGCAGCACTTGTCTGGGTGATGTTGAACACCGGGTATGTGATGGTTGACATCCAATTGATGCATCGCAGGCTGTTGCGGGATGAAAAATTTTCCTGGTATTGGCAGGATGTGGGACTGCCCCTGATGTGTGCGGTCCTGATTGCAGGAGTGGGCCGGTTTCTGATGCCGGGTTCACTGTCACAGCCAGTGCTGGCTGTTTATATTGCATTTGTCTCCATCTTAACCCTGGGCATAACTGCATGGATTACCCCGGCAACCCGGCATTGGGTGGTGCAGCGATTTTATAAAAAGGAAGTAAATTGTGATGCCTGATTTAAAAAGCCATTGCCCTGTAAATACTAAACCGCCAAAGGTGAGCATTGGCATGCCTGTGTATAATGGTGAAAAATTTATCTGCAAGGCATTGGATTCTCTTTTGTCCCAGACATTTTCAGATTTTGAATTGATTATATCTGACAATGCTTCGACGGACACGACAGAAGACATCTGCCGGGAATATGCTGCCGGCGATTCCCGCATTAGGTATGTGCGGCAGAAAAAAAATCAGGGACCATTGGCCAATTTTCAGTATGTTCTGGATGAAGCCATTGGAGAATATTTCATGTGGGCAGCGGCTGATGATTCCTGGGAACAAGTTTGTGTGGAACGATGGGTATATTGGCTGGATGAGGACAGGGATGCGGTTCTGGTTTTTTCAAATATGAAAATTTTCAGCCATCAGTCGGGTGATGTGGTGAAGTCTTACGTGTGCCCTTCAATTGCAGATTCCAAAAGAACACGGA
>JAOZRF010000023.1 GCA_029940245.1 Desulfobacula sp. | reverse complement strand
CTCTCCCATTTCCAAACACTGGCAAATTTTGTTGAATTTGCAAAAAGGGAGGAAACTATTATGGAGCTTTCTGCTTTAAGACCTTTCAAATTCCAGCCATCTACCATGGATATGGTATCGATATCCACCTGTGTACCAGTTATCGTTACACTGGTCTGGGTTCCCTTGCTGTTTACCCAGAAACCCTCGCCCGGACTTATCGTTGAAAATGTGGTGAAGCCTTTTGACTCCGCATAGCCTCCTTGTGTTTCTTCACCCGGCAGATAGACTGCCCAACCGCCATTTTCCCACTTCCACACGCTGGCAAAGCTATCAGAACTGGAAAAGGTATCAGCAATAGTAATGGCAATCCTGGAGCTTTTCAAATTCCAGCCCTGGACCAGTTCAATCTTAAATTCATCCGCCAGGGATGGTGCGCATATTACAAGAATTAATAATATAGATAAAAACAGTTTTTTCATAATAATCTATTAGTTTCCTTATTATATTATGAACTGGTCCCAGGTTAGATCTTTGGTTTTCATGGTCTGATCCTGCCAAGTGAAACTTGAATCAATCCAATGTAGTCTGCTGTGTTGCATTCACCCAGCACCCTTCTCCCGGCTCAATATTTGAAAGTACGGTAAAGCCCTTACTGTCTGCATAGTCAGCGCCACCGTCATCTTCACCCGGCAGATAGACGGCCCAGCCCCCGCCTTCCCACTTCCACACGCTGGCAAACTTGGAGTCGTCAGATAGCTTGTCTGTCACGCTGAATGCGATATCAGAACTCAACAGGTTCCAACCTTTGTTTAAAGACAGGTTAACAGTTTTAGAAGAGATGAAAGTAACAGGGGTACTGAAAGCCGTGGCATTAATTTCATCACTCTCTTTTACATAGGCAAGATCAATATTATCAGTATTCCAGGTAATTGTGTCCGGACCTGAAGAAATGCTCGGATATGAAGAAGGAGGAACACCCATATAAAACCATTGTGATGATCCGAAAATAAGACTGCTGTTATCCGTTCCCGCTCCATGGGTTATTCGGTGGGTGTCTATATGATGAAGATCTCTCTGGGGTTCGTAGGGAACCCATCCAAGCGATGGATAATAGACCTCTATCCAGGCATGAAGACTTGGACTCCAGTCGACTCCTGAAAAGCTGCTTCCACCTTGATAGGGCAAAGAATAGGATTTGGACAAGGCACGGCCGCCCACAAACCTTGCCGGAATTCCCGCAGCCCTCAAAATAGCACAGGCCAAATGAGAATAATTTGAGCAGACGCCAACTTTATCAGTGTAGGTGGAAACTGCATCAATATTCGAATTTGTCCCATAAGTAATATTATCCATGACCCATCCGCATATGGCAGTTACTGCCTGCCACTGCTGACCAGGGTCATAGGTCAGGTCGTCAGCCAGTAACTTAATCATGGCATTGTCCGACTGAACCTGGTCTGTGGCCTCCAGGAACTGCGCAACATCCTGGGGAATTAGATTGCTTTTAACTGGAAACAGATCGCTTGTCACAAATTTATCCCAGTCTGCCGTGGTATTAATGGAATATGTGACTGTACCGGTAATAGTTCCAGATGCAGGGTTGTTCCAGATCAGTTCAGCGTATTTATTTCCAAATTCATCAGTCTTGATTTCAGATGAACTTGGCTGAGGATTGAAAAGAATTTGAGGAGAATCCGCACTCTGGCTGTTAACGCTGTAATCATAATTCTGGGGAAGTGAATAGTTGTAAATAAACTTTGTGACCCCGTCAGGCATGGAAATCGCAGTATTCTCTTCCATAGTAAAGGCTGCATCCATGGTTCCGGAATAATAATAAATATTAGCCGAGGCAGTGTTGCTTATGCCTGCAGCAATCCATATAAAAAATAAAAGTATAATATATTTTTTCATTTAGTTGACCTTAATATGAAAATAGTTGCTCTTTCTATATTGTCCGTTTTCATAAACCCAAAACAGGAAACCATACTGCCCATCCCCGAGATCAAAATCAAAACTCACGGAAAAACTCTCTTTTGAATCCGGAATGACAATCTTTGTGCGGTCATAGTCTTCTGTATCCATATCCCCATCAAAGATCATATCAACCTTTACCTTTGCAACCGGCGTGACACCCTGAATTGTAATGAATTTCCCCATGGTAACACCCGCGCGTGTCTCCAACTTAAAACCCGTAAATGTGATGGCACGCTCCAGCATGTGAATGGTCAACCATCTTATGTCATCCCCGGCAGAGTATATCTTGACTCCGATATGGGTCATTGCAGGTGACAGCAATTTTTCTATTGCACCCGTATCTGATTGAATAACGTTTTTCAGGGCATCCTGAGTACCCGTTGCCACTACAACCAGATTATTTATGTCACTCAGCCTTTTACCGGAGGCCCTTTCAAAGGGTGTCTGATACACTGGCGGGCCAGTGTCCAATATTTTCTTTACAGCCATATCCTGACTGTGTTCTAAAGCCACCTGGTTCAGCAAAGGATCGATCTTTACCTCGGCAATTCCCTCCTTTGCCCTTAAGGCATTGACCCATTCTAGAATTGCATTTTCCTCAACTGTCATATCCATTCCATTTTCTCCGGAACAGCTAGCCGCAAATGGATGCAGTAATATCCAGCAAAAGACCGCTATCATAAAAAAATATATATAGTTTTTCAATTTTCAAACCTCCTTATCCCTCAGTCCTTGTATCATATTTTCTGCTCAAATAGATATCTTTTTTTTGCTCATCAATAGTCCTGTCATCTTCCCAAGTTCCGCATACGGATAAAAATTCATCGGTTGCATATTTTTCATCCAAATCAGAACCGATAATATCTTCCTTAAAAAATGAACTATAAATTGGTTCCCTGCAAAGACAGATCAGCTTCCAGCACTCAGCCTTTAGTACTTAGAATTCCGGGAACACAATACTAAACCTTTTTAAAACACACCCTTTCAAACCCCAGGGCTACGACCACAAATTTCTGCAGCCGGAGGTTTCCATATCTTTGTTCAAGCTTTTTGCCGTACTCCTGCACCTGCTTTTCACCACCTTTTATCTGCTTTGCAATTTCAGAAATCTGTTCCAACTCATTTTCAGAAAGCTGCCTTGCCTGTTCAGCGCTTATTCCGGCATCTTTGAGTTTTACAAACTTGAACTCAATCAATATATCAAATATTTTGCCATATCTTTTATCCGGTCGGATGATCATGGTAAGGTCGGCATAGCGGCGGCCAATCTCGGTTTCAGAATCCATGATAAAAATAATATCGTTGTAAAGCAGGGTCAGAAATGCTGTTTTTAATGTCAGCTCATTTGCCCATCTGTAATCACGGTTATGAAATACCTTGAAATATCTCTCCTCCATGAATCTGCACAGAGGAGCCATCTTTCCTTTTTGATATACAAGTTTTGCCGCTTCCCTGCCATCATCCCTGTCTTCCGGTTCCGGTAGATGCATCTTCTGTAACCGCTCCACATAAAGACTTTTCATAACCAGGTTGGGAACTTTTAAAATCACCTGCAATTCTTCTGTCTCACCTGCAATCGTCAATACCCCGAAATAGTAAAGAAAAGAAACCAGGAATGTGTTGTCTTTGGATTTGTCCGTCAGCATCTCCTTAATACCAAAACGATCTTCAATATCTGATAAAACAACACCTTGATCTTTCTGCACCAGAGTCATTAAAAGATCTCTTCCAGCGGGAATCTGGGCAATATACTCCAGCTTTGATTCGTCCACGGCAAGATTTGAATCCAGCATTTTTCTCGGATAAGTGCACATTTCCTGGAACTGCTCAAAAAAATAAAGACATAATGTGGGATTATAAATATATTCATCCAGGCCAAATGCAAAACGATATCCATTGTAATATGTTTTCATTAAATTAAGGGCTTCATCTGTTTTTTCTGCGTCAAAGCTGCATTCAGCCACAACTTGTTCAATTACTCTGCGCACCTCATTTTCTCTAAAACCACATAAGTCGTTGAATTTTGGCTCAAAATAAATATTCTTTGCAATATTATATCCGCTTGTAATATCGCTCATGACAACAGGTGAAACCCCTGTTATAAAGACTTTGTCAAACATGGAACCTGAAGTGGCAGATTTTACAGCCTTGAAAAAAGTTCTTAAAGGTCCTTCGTCATGCACAAGAGCTTCATACCTCTTTTTGGCGCTCTGCACACCCATCATTATAGTATTAGCAAAATTATCATATTCATCTATTAGTAGATAAACCGGGTATGGAGTCATGCGAACTGAACTGACAAGGGATTTCAAAGAGTATAAAGCATCATCAAAATTGATTTTTATTTGAGACAGTTCATATCCTTTATAATTATAAAAAGCATAAAATTCTTCAATACAACCATTAATGTGATTAAACAGAGCCTTTTTCACCTCTTCAGCGCTTCCAGTAGGATCAACGCAGGAAAAGTCCAGCTTCAGAATAAAATATGAATTGCGCAATTTAGTGGGATTCTTCCCGATTTTTAAATTGCCAAAAATTGACTCGAACTCGTCCTTTTTTGCCACATCATAATAATTTTCCAGCATTGAAAGAACAAGGCTCTTGCCAAAACGTCTGGGGCGGATGAATAGTTGAGACTTGGTACTCTCAAGCAGGGGAATTTTATCTGTCCTGTCACAATAAAAATACCCCTCTGTGATAAGGCTTTTAAAGTCAGATATACCATATGGATATTTCATTATTAATTCCTCCTCACATATTCCATCTGCCCAAGCCCCATTTAGACGTGACCCATATTCAGACCCAAGTCAAGAAAAATTTTAATAAAGACCATAACAACCCTACTCTTCATTGATGGCTTCTAAGCGGAGGCCTTCCTGGAGAGTATTTTTACCTGCCACTATTCTGGAAAGGCTTGTGTCCGCTTCAACTGATACTGCTTTTAGAATTACATCTTTATCAATCACCTTGAATCGCTGGCCCTCCTTGACTCCGGTCTTTTGTCCTGCATTCAATCTGATCCCGCTGTCTCCTATCTCTGATATCCTGGTTCTAAGAGGGTAGAGCTTGTCTAATTTTTCCAAAAGATTTTTGGATAATTTGTCTGCCAGCAATGACGCGGGCATGGCGCTTCCAAAGGATTCACTTACTGCGGCAGAAATCCTGCCTGTCTCAATCTCGATAACACGCAGTGATACCTGGGTCTGGGGCCCGGAGTAGATGATCTTACCACTTATGATGAGCCTGGCCGCAATGATCCTTCCCAGCGATAAAGCAGTGCCGGGATCTGCCAATTTAGAGGAACTCAGTTTTAATTCTCCCAAAAGTTTATCCAGAAGCGCTCGCTCTACTATCTGAACCCGGCTGTGCTGGATGATCTGATCTGTAATGGCAGAGGCAAGCAACCGGTCATCTCCTTCCTGAAGGGAGTAGCCATGGGTTACAAAATCCATCAGCCACAGGGTTAAGGGTGGGGAAGTCCAATTGTCAGAAGGCAGGACCCGGGTGGGCGTTTTCATACTTTCCAGCAGGTCCTTGACCATTTTGTCGATACGTTCCTGTTTTTCCTGATCCCCTGCCAAAGCAACTTTCCTGCGGGTTTCTCTCGTAATCGCGGCAAGGGCCTGATCCTTCGGGGCAAATTTTCCGGCTTTTCCCAACAGTCCCAGGGCCTGGTTATAATTTCCGCTGTCTTCAAGCAAAAGTGCCTGGGACAAGTATCCCATGCTGCTCTCCGGGGCTGCATCCGTGGACTGTTGATAATACTTCAGGGCTGCGTCCGGCTGTTTTTGGAGTGAAGCAATACGGCCCAGACCGGCAAAGGCTTCGGCCTTTTGTGAATCTGTGCCATTTGTGGCGGCAAGCGCACTTTGATAGGAGGCTTTCGCCGCATTCAAATCTCCCTTTCTCAAAGAGATGTTTCCTGCAATCAGATAAGGCAGACGAACATCCGGGCTTTTATCCTCGATAAGATTGCAGGCATTCAATGCTTCTTTGAAATTACCCTGACTGTAATAGGCCAGGGCCGCCTTTTCATATTCTTGGGTCCCCTGTCTCAACAGCCCGGGATAACCCCAAAGCATTACAGCGACCAACAGGATAATCCCGGCTGCCACGGCCCACCAGCCCCTTTTTTTTCTTGAAACCTCGGCTCCGGAAAAATCTATAACCTCTTCACTGGCCCTGACCCCTGCATCTGCGTTAGAAATACGGGCAGCCCCGGGTTTTCCTTCCTGTGGAATCCGGGCAGCAGGCTTGTCATATTCTCCGACCCCTTTAATTTGATCCATGTAATTGGAAGTGGGGTCTCCGTACAAAAGATAACTTGCCCAGACTATGTTTTCTTCTCCGTATTGCTTGATCAGAGCATTTCGCGCATTTTTTATGGCTTCGCCCGTTGTTTTTCCCAAAAATAATTGTTTATAAAATTCCAGGGCAAAATAACTGCTCGGTTCATCCAGTATCTCCCAGAAGGTTCCCACATAATGTTTTACACCCGTTATCAGAAAGGCATTGGCCAATCCAAATATCTCATCCTGAAAACGCCCTTTTAAGGCCCATTCATTGGTGCGGGCCGACTGGCATGCATTTGAAAAAATAAGAGCGGGCATGGCGGCAGCACCGCCCATTTTTGTAATATCGCTGGCTTTAAAGGTACCTTTGGTCAATCGCCATCCGCTTTCTCCCGGATTTTCCGAATTGTAATCTGCATGACCGGCAAAGTGTACAAAGTCAAAATTTCTAATCTTTCCCTTTATAAAATCAGAAGTGATCTCGCCGGAATGCAGAGATACATCAATCAGATCCTTATCCTTATCCATATGATCGCGCACCTGCGTACCCTCGGCATAGGCTCCCTTTAAATCACCCTTGGGATCAGCCAATATCAACATCTTAAGTGGCTGCGCCAATATCCGGGTCTTGATGCCCGGAACAGTCTGCCGGGTCCTGACCAATCGTCCCATGTTAAAGCGCTGGCAGAGAAATTGCCGGCCATCATTGAGTAATTCCCAGGGAATCTGAACCAGTCGATCATCAAGGTTAAGGCTTAAATATTCTGCAGTGGTATTCTTAATCTTCTCCTTGACAGTATGCGTGAATAGCTCGTCGTAAAAGACCTGCCCGACTTCTCTAAGTTTTACCAGTATATCGCGGGGAACACTGCCCCTGCGACTGGCATTATTCAAAATATTCACCATCTCAAGGCATTGTTTTTCAATCCAGTCTATGGAAGCTGGTATCTCTTCATAGTGCCGGATTGTGCTCGCCTCACCTGTCATCTGCTCACAGGCACTGATCTTCAGTCGCTCTCCCTCCCGGGTAACCTCAAGATGAAGCACTTTAAAAGGCTGCCTGGCTATCTTTTCACCCTCGGCCCCATAGGATCGAACCTTTGGTGCAGCATCGGAAAGAATATCCTCGTCTCCCCAAACCACCCTGTAGAGTTCCAAGTTCTCGGCTTTACCCTTTACCTTGGCTGTTCCGTGGGATCTGCAGAGAATATCATCTCTTCCTCGAACCTGATCGTAAACCACCCTGGATATCAGTATCTGATACGGTCCGGCCTCGGACTGGATACGAGAGGCAACATTGACAACATCCCCATAGACATCAGACTCCTCCACCAGGGCTTCCCCGACGTTGATCCCGATCTTTACACGAATACTGTCTTTAGCCCCTGACTTGTTATTATATTCATACAAATCGTTCTGGATTTCTATGGCAGCTTTAATCGCATCCAATGATGTTGAAAAGGAAACCATAACAGCATCCCCGATCGTCTTAATAAGCACGCCATTGTGTTTTTTAATCTGAGGCAAAACAATATCATTATGTCTCCTAAGCATGGCCCTACCGCTGATATCACCCTTTGTGTCTATATATTGTGTATAGCCGCATATATCACTGAAAAGAATGACTACTTCTTTTTTGAACCGATCCGAAAGTATCTGATCCAGACGATCACGCTCCCTCAGGATTCCTTCAATATTGTTTGATTTATCCCCTGCCTCTTTTGTCTTATCATCCATCATGACGAGTTTCCCTGATCTCAAAAAGGTATGTTCCTATCTTTGCATCATCCCTGACAAAGATTAAGCTGTAATGGCCAAAAGGTATGTCTTCAAAAAACACGCGATCTACATTCAAGAGAAATGAAGAAATCTCTCTGTCATCTCTTTTCAGGGTAACCCGGAGCTTTTTTTTTTGCGTGTCATATTCCGGTAATTCTACGCGGATGCGCGCCTTATTGTGTCCTGTTTTTTCGATTTCGATCTCTGTTTCAATCCCATTAAAGCGCTTCCTGACGTTAATAAGATCTTTGGATATTGTTCGCTCGGAACCTCGAATCGGTGCAAGTCGCCACCCTGCCCAGGGCGTTGTAAAAAATTCCGATATTTTTGTGTACAGACTGTTCAGCATTTTATAAAAGGGCATGCCAATAACAAATCGCCTCACTCTTTGTATCAAGGGCTCGCACGATACGCAAATCTGCTTATTGATGAGACATACTGCAGCCTCGGTCACTTCCTTTGGCGCATCCTCCAGTTGAAACCGGCTCTGGCCCCGCACAACACCATTTACAGCCACAAGCGTTTCCCGGCAGAGATTACACTTTGAGAGATGTGCTTCCATCTCGATTCTATCTTCATCAGAAAGACGGCCTTCAAAATAATCCGCAAGCATTTCATCATACGAGCATAATATTTCCATAACAAACTCCGTTGAAACATAGTCTAAAAAAAATTAATTTCTACTCATATAGACGTAAAGATTCTTTTTTTCTTACACCTCAGTATTCATAGCCCCTGCCACGTACACTTTTAATTTCTGAATTGCCCGATGTTTCACAGTATAGGCGTGTTCAATAGACAACTGCATAGCCTCAGCAACTTCTTTAACTGGAAGCTCATGGTCAAAATGGAGCTGCATGAATAATTGATATCGTGGGGACAGGCTTTGGATTCCGTCCTGGAGTAAATGCCCTTGTTCCTCCTTTTTCATTGCGGCCAATGGTTCAATCTCATCTTGCGTTATTCCAAAAGCCTGTTCAATCGGCACCAGTTTTTTCTGCCATACCATGGCATCAAGACCTTTTTTCCTAAGATGATCCAGCACTGTTCTCACTGCGACAGTCCTGATCCATGACCCAAGGGAGCACCCATTTTTACCCTGATACTGCCGAAGCCTTTTGTATTCATGCTCAAAAAGTCGTAAAAATATGGTGTTGTGGAGATCTTCAAGGTCATATTTATTAAAAGAAACCTGTTTATTCATAAGGGTATATTGGACAGATCGGTAAACAAGGTCTGAAAATCGCCGAACCAGGATTTCTGTTGCCTTCCTGTTTCCGGAAAAACATCTGAATAACAACTGCCGATCTTCCTCAACAGAAAATTTCACTCAGTTATAACCTTGTCTAGAGGTTTGATAGATTCGTCTCCGGCATCCAGAAGCTCAGCTTTTGACATCTCAGGCATAACCTGGGTCACACGGGCGCGTCCAATAATCTGGTTATCTGACCCAATTATTTTTCCCGTAACCGGATGTTTTACAGGCTCCTCGCGATAGACGATTAACCGCCTCTGGATCTTTACCCTGCCCTGCCCCAAGTCCGTAAATATGTATTTGCCCTTTTTCTGAAGAATCAGACCCTCCATTAAAGGAAAGTCCCTGTGAAATTTAACGGCCATCCCTTCAGCCAGAGATTTTAATGCAGGAAGATCTTTAACTTCGTCATAGACATCCTCTGCAGCCAGTACCTCGGATGTCTCAGTATCAATCAGTCTGGCCACTATCTCAATACCCGTGCCGGTTTCAATAATACTTCCTGCAATAATGGACTGGGCTGCCACTAACCTGCCCAGTTTCAAGGCAGTGCTCTTGTCGATCAGCTTTGTTCGGCTGAGTTTTTGTTCGTTTAAAATAATATCAAGCTTATCCCTCTCAACAATCCTGAATCGATTTTGATTAATCAGATTATCGATCAGATTATCCTGAAAGGAAAGACCGCCTTGAGCAACTGCTCCTTTTCTCTCAAAAGGAAAAACAGTCAGGCTCAGGCGCTCACTAAGCTGGAGGGCCTGGGGAATCTTTCTTATCACAAAGATTTTCCTGCTTGCCTTATTGCCCGTCTTGTCCATGGCCTCAAGCAAAATAATATTTTCCCCTTCCTTCAGATCCACAAGGTGGTTAAAAAAGATGTCCCGGCCCTCGCGGCGCAGCATTGGAACCCCATTTGCTTCAAGACTCACAACATTGCCCTCGTCACTTATCTGCCCTTCAAGATATATTTTTTCCAGAAACACCGTTTGCGTGTCCGTCCAGCCCTTTAATTTTATTAATGGAGGAGTGGTATCTTTAGTGCCAAAAATGCCGGCCACAAGATAATCCGTAAAATCAGAATCTGCGCTGGCAACTAGTACTGAATTTGGAGTTGTGGATTGGATACTGGAAAGGGGAATAATGGTGGATGTCTGGTTTCCCAGTCGATCTCTGGTTTTTAATTTAAAATCGTTTTTGTCTGCCAGGAACCTTTCAGAGAAAAAAAACTCTTTACTCTCCTGAACAGGAATCGACCGGCCATTGATGTTCAGTTCAGACACGCCGGCTTCATCATAAATCGAGCCTAAAATTGTTACGGATCGTCCTGATACGGCTTCGTCAAACAGTATTTCATCCAGCGTAATCATGGGTCCTTCCCGGTCCACATGGATAATCACCCGATCTTTTGTAACCTTTCCCAAAAGATTTTTTGCCGCAACCTCAATGGCGTGCCGCCCCTGGGAAAGGACCAGACTTTTCTTAAAGGGAATCCTTTTTTGTGAGCCTTCCAGAAACAGGGGCACGCCCCTGATAAAAAGGCCTGCTACATATTGTTCATCTTCGGCAACACCAGACACAACCACAGGGTCTTCCCGCGTCCAGATCTCATCGGCCTTGAAGCTTAAGGTAAGCCGTGGCGGCAGCGCTGCTTTTGCCTCATGCTCAATCAAAGCCTTACGGACTCTGTCAAGATAAAACCGGGCCTTTGCTGAAGGAAAATTGTTTAAAGAAAGCTCCAATTCCCTTCCGGCTTCCTTTAGATTCCCCATCTGATAATAAACGATACCCAACTCCCTGTGGGGGAAATAATCAACAAAGTGCATCCCGTAAGTTCTGGCTCTGCGCTGATCTTTTATCCTATATTTAGCAGCCTGCTTAAGATCTGAAACGGCCTCCTGAAAAAATTGCCCATCTGCAAAAGAAAGCCCCCGCTCGTAGTAATTCCACCACCTGTGTCGAAAAGCCCCCTCTGTCACGCCATAGGTCTTGTTATCCTTAATATAGAGATTTTCCCCAGGAGAGGAAATACACCCGGAAAACAGGCACAACGCAATAAGGATTATTAAAACAAGCCCTCTTTTCCTCACAAACTTCAATGCTTCCTCCTTAAAAATGATAGATCACGGACATATAAACCGTGTGCTGATCCACATCCTGGTGAGATGGTTCATTGCCCACCGTCGTTGTTCTGACATTCCTGCCGAAACGGTATTGATAAGCAACATCGTAAACAATTTTCTTATAAGCAATTCCTGAGCCAAAGCTGATGCCCCAGAAATCTTCCGGATTTTTTTCTGATGGTTCAGGATCATAAAAGATTCCTGCTCGAATCGGCACTATCGTTTTTTCCCCGATGATCAGATATTCACCCCCTATCCTGACCTGTGTAGTTGCGCAAATATCGGATTCACTCTGTAGTTTTCCCGTAATGGGGTTTGTTTCCGTTCCATCTGCACGATGAAGCACATAATCTCCCCATTCCGTACGATAAACATCTATACCTAAAGTCAAGGCATCGCTTAACCGTGCGGAAAGCCCCAATCCATAGGAATAAGCCATATCCAGGGTTTCCTCTTCCGAATAATTGATCTTATTGGAAGTGTTGGATGCGGGCGCCGTGGGGAAAGTAACAGAGGAGACAGAACTATAATCGTGCTTTAATTTGGCAGAAAACGGTGACTTAAATACAGCACCCATAGAAAATATATGGTTAATATTCCAAAAGATCCCTGCATTGTAATTAAAACCGCTCATCTCGTATTCTTCCCGGATATTTGTTTTGACTGTAAAGGGAAAACCGGCAAATGTTCCCGTGCCCATGGAATTATAAACAGATTTCCAGCCGTTATCTTGAAATGTATCCTCCCAGAAATTTAAAGTAAAGCCAAAAGATATTTCAGGGGTTATCTGAACTGCAAAGGCTGGAGAAATGGCGCTCAAGCCCCCTTCCTGCTTGTAATCAATGCTGTTTTTAAGGCTCAGGGGCGGTCCGGAAGAAGGGTTATCCGTATAGCTGAACCCCACTTTTTTGTTGAAATCATACAGGTGCTGAAAGTTTAACGACGCAATCATGTTCCAGTTTAAGAAATTAAATGGGCAGGCCAGGCTGAAGTAGTTGAGTTCAAAACTGGAAACCCTTTGAGGACCGGATGCCTCGGGGAAGGCGGTATAGGACGTGTCTTCCGTCCTGCTGTTATATTCCCCCACAACGGAGAGTTCAGGTGTTTCAAGCTGGATAAGGCCGGCCGGGTTCCAGGATGCGGCAGTTGCATCATCGGCAATCCCTATGAATGCCCCTCCCATACCGAGTGCTCTGGCTCCCGAGCCCACAGGGTTTGGTGAGGATGATATAGTTATTGTCTGAGCAATCTGGGCATGTAATCCGCCTGCAAAAAAAATAGTCAATAGTGCAGAAACAAGCAGTACAATAATCAATCTCTCAGAAATTCGATGGCTCACTGAAATCACCAGTCCTTTATTTCCTTAAATGTATTCTACCTGTTTAGACGAACATACTCGCCATTTCTTACAATAAAAAACTGTATCAAGATAGCTTAATTCTGTAAAGGAAATATTTTCCTGATACTTAAAACAGTGCCTGAACGAGGTTTTCGTTCAGACACTAAATAAAGGTAACAGACTTTGATTTTCAGCTAATCCAAGGTAATTTGCTGTGTTGCATTTACCCAGAAGCCTTCACCCGGCTTAATATTGCTAAGCACAGTAAAGCCTTTGCTTCCTGCATAGGCTTCGCCCCCATCATCCTGTCCCGGCAGATAAACTGCCCATGCACTGTTCTCCCATTTCCAGATAGAGGCTATACTGCTTTTGTTGCCGGAGATGAGCGCAGTGATCAACTTTGTCTCGCCGCTCTTTAGCCCGATGAGGTTCCAGCCTGAAGTCAGAGTCAGGCTGCCCGTGGTTAGAGTGCCTTCAATGGAAATGCTTTCTGATCCCACACTGTTTACCCAGAATCCCTCGCCTGGGCTGATGGTAGAAAGCACATTAAACCCTTTTGAATCTGCGTAAATCTGCGTCCCCCCACCCGGCAGATATACGGCCCAGCCGCCTTCTTCCCACTTCCACACGCTGCTAAACTTGGTATTATCAGATAGCTTCTCCGTCACGCTGAAAACCATATCGGAACTCAAAAGGTTCCAGCCCTGATTTACAG
>JAOZRF010000369.1 GCA_029940245.1 Desulfobacula sp. | reverse complement strand
CTGAGTGGAGTGCTGTAACCCTTGTCTGTTACCAATGCTGAACTCTTATCTGCTCAGGGTTAAAGCCCTCTTCGTTCATTTTCATATCAAAAGTAATGGCAGATAGATCTGGACCAAGATCGGATTTATTTCTGAAACAAATCTTTTTTCCAGGCAATATCACGCATGATATTTCCTGAACCGTTGGAGGGATTCAACGTCTGCCTGCAGAACTATGGTGTCTCCCGCTTCCAGGATCATTGATCGTTTCGGGTTGTATATGGCAACCGGGTTATTCGGTCTGATCAGTGCCAGTATAAGGAGCTGGGTAAAGTCAGGAAAGTTAATTGCCCTTACCGGTTTACCAACCAGTGAAGAATTTTTTGAAAGGGTAATGTCCTCGATACGAACAACACAATTCTTGTCATGCATCTTCAAAATTTCATTGTTCACCCTGGCAAAGGATTATAACTTGTTATAGAATCCTGTTTTATGCAATAATATTCCAAACAGGTAAGCTATAACAATGATGATATGATTGCAATCTTTTATATGAATAATTATTTGGAAAAACTTAAATGAAATCTTTTGAAGAAGTCTCTCTTCTGTATGAAATCAGTAAGGCTTTGAACCAGCACATGGACATGAAAAAATCATTGTTTCGGGTATTAAGCGTTCTATCTGAATCCTTGAACCTGGTCAGGGGTATCATCTTTTTGATCAACTCTGAAACAGGTGAAATCCGGATTGAAATCGCCCATGGTATTTCCGAAAACACCACTCGAAAAATCAAGTATCTTCCAGGGGAAGGGATCATTGGCAGGGTTATTCAAACCGGTGAACCGGCTGTTGTCCCAAGGATCAGTGAAGAGCCTTTATTTCTGGACAAAACTCAATCAAGAAATATTGTGGACGGCCGGGAATATTCTTACATCTGTGTTCCCATAAAAAAGGATAGCCGTGTGGTTGGTGCCATCAGCGCAGATTGTCCCTTTGAAGGTAAAAAGTTCCTGGAAAAAGGAGAAAAACTTTTATCCGTTGTGGCTGCCATGGTTGCCCATCATGTCATACATATCGAAAACATCCGGGTTGAAAAAGAACAATTAAAAACAGAAAACATCCGGCTCAAATCAGAACTTGAAAACAGATACAGCTTTACCAATATAATTGGAAATTCCAACAAAATGAGGGAAGTTCTTCAAATGATCTCCCAGGTTTCTTCTTCTTCAGCAACAGTTCTTATCAGGGGAGAAAGCGGCACAGGAAAAGAGCTTGTTGCCAATTCAGTTCATTATAACAGCGATAGAAATAAAAAGCCGTTTATTAAAATAAATTGTGCCGCCATTCCGGAAAATCTTATTGAAAGCGAGTTGTTCGGCCATGAGAAAGGGGCTTTCACAGGGGCTTCCCAACTGAAAAGAGGCAAATTTGAAATAGCGAATCAGGGCACTATTTTTTTAGATGAAATCGGTAACATGGCACTTTCCGCCCAGGTAAAATTGTTAAGGGTTCTACAGGAAAAAGAATTTGAACGGGTTGGCGGATATAAACCCATCAAAAGCAATGTCAGAATTATTGCTGCAACCAATTCCAATCTTGAAGAAATGGTTCAAATGGGCAAATTCAGGGATGATCTTTATTTCCGGCTTAATGTCTTCCCCATTTATATTCCCAGCCTTAAAATGAGAAAAACAGATATAATCCTTTTAGCCGACCATTTCCTTGAAAAATACAGCAAAGAACAGGGCAAAGATATAAAGCGGATCACAACCCCTGCCATTGATATGATGATGGAATACCACTGGCCGGGAAATGTACGGGAGCTTGAAAACTGTATTGAGCGCTCCGTCATCCTGTGTAATGAAGGCGCCATCCACAGCTATCATCTTCCTGCCACCCTTCAAACCGGGATTAAATCCAAAACCCTTCCCCACACCCTTGAAGATGCCGTCGCTCATCTTGAAAAAGAAATTCTGATGGATGCTATAAAAAATACCAAAGGAAATATCAATAAAGCTGCCGGGCTTATTGGGATTACGGTCAGAAAATTTTCTTATAAAGCTGAAAAATATGGTATTTGCTATAAAGATTATAGATAACCGGAAAATTCTTTTAACCAGCGGGGTTGTCTTAGATGAATAAAAATCATTCCAGGCTCGTGTATAATTTCAAGTTCTCTTTACACCTCATTTAAAACTTGGTAATAGTTGATGGAAAAAGGATTCCGTATTAAAAATGGAATTTAATCAATCGAGACGATAAAATGGAAAGATTTTTAGTTATTGTTATTTCTGCTGCTATTGGGACAATTTTTTTCCTATGGTTTTCCCAGGCTGTTAAAAAGCAATATATGCAAGCATATATCATGTCACACCTGTGGCTTTTGCACCCCAACGCAATTTGCTATTGGCGAACAGCCATGGCGGTCATTGGCTTTGTCCTCTACTTTTTTACCCTTTATCAATCCGTTGCTATATTTATATTCACCTTTGCAGCAATCCTTGATGGTGTTGACGGTGTTACTGCTAGAGGATGTAATCTGGGGTCCACATGGGGAGAATGGCTGGATCCCATGTGTGACAAATTAACCTATTTGCCGACTTTAATTGGATTTGCCTATGAAGGAATTATATCCATAAACTTAGTATGGATCCTTGTGGGCATTGAATTTGCAGGCCAGTTTTTTGCCCGGCGGATTTTGACATGGATCAAATTTTCCGGTGCGGCCAATAATTTTGGAAAAATAAAGGCCATCATCTGCTTTGGCCTTGTTATTTTATGTGCATTAATAGATAAAAACCAGGAAATCATAAACATTGCAGATGAAGTGCTAATGACCTGTATTATTCTTTCATCTGCATCTATGATATTTAAATTTATCCCCAACCGCCTTTATGCAGATATCCTTTCCGCACTTAATTTTGTTTGTGGTGTAACAAGTCTTATTCTGACCCATCATCATTATTTTGCCTGGGCAATTTGCATCATCATCACAGGGCAATTGTTTGACTTATTTGACGGCCGTATGGCGCTTAAGCATGGCGGAACCAGATATGGTCCTTATCTGGATGACATTGCTGATTTTGTCAGCTTTGGACTTGCGCCGGCCTATGTGATTGTGCAAAAAGGAGGTTCATTTGCCTGGTTTGCGGGTGGCATTTTTATTCTCGGGGTTGCCTTTCGCCTCATCCGGTTTATTACAATGGACAAAAAACGGACTGATCTGCCCGGGGGTATTTTCAATGGACTTCCAAGCCCTGCAGGAGCCTTGATCGTTCTGGGTGCTTCTCTTATCGCAATACATGGCATATTATGGGGGATGACCTTTGTATCCGTCGGCTTAATGATGAGTCACATTCGTTTTGCCCATTTTGGACGGGTGATCCTGAAGCAGATCCCTAAACCCGTATTTTATCTAATCAGTGCATTAATTATCATTACGCTTGCTTTTATTTTTAAAACAAAAAATGTCCAGATGTTTGGATATCTGATTCTGAGTTCTATTATTTTGTATATGATTGCAGGCAGAATATGTATACGCCGATAATGCAAGCCTGACCCCACTTAAATCCGAATCGGGTTTGCCATGTTATTTTTCCCTGATCTTCTAAGATGTCTTTTTTTCGTGGGAATCC
>JAOZRF010000022.1 GCA_029940245.1 Desulfobacula sp. | reverse complement strand
ATATATTTTGGCCTTAAAAGAGATCCACAAGTATTAACCGAGGGGTGATTGCTGTCCTTTTACTCCTCCGAAAGTTGAGTTCCATTATTTTACCTTTAAAGGAAACCATTATAGATGACTCTGGGTATCCCGGCAGGAGATAAATTGGGATTGAATTTTATCAAAGCACCAGAAAAAGAGGCTATCGTCTTGTTTTGATGCTTTGATTTTTATAAAGATCCTTATCCTTCTATTTTGGATATTTTGATAGCAAGCTCCTGAAGTTGTGCCGTTGATGCTTGTGACGGTGCTTCAGTCAAAAGACAGGTTGCTTTCTGTGTTTTTGGAAACGCAATGACGTTTCTGATGGAGTCTTCGTGGCACAGCAGCATCATCAATCGGTCCAGTCCAAAAGCGATTCCCCCGTGGGGGGGGGCACCGGAATCCAGGGCATTTAAAAGAAATCCAAATTTTTCACTGGCTTGGGTTTTATCTATGCCCAGGCAGTTTAATACTTTTTCCTGAAGTTCTGTGGAATGAATACGGATACTGCCGCCACCGATTTCAATCCCGTTCAACACCAGGTCATAGGCCCTTGATTTGACGGCAAGCGGATCAGAAGAAAGCTTTTCAATATCCTCCTCAAGGGGTGCGGTAAAAGGATGATGCAGGGCTTGATAGCGCTTTTCGGTTTCATCATAATCCAGAAGCGGAAAGTGCGTCACCCATGTAAATTCAAAAGAGTTATCCAAAATCAGCCCAAGCCGTCTTGCCAGTTCATTTCTCAGTTGGCCAAGGGCCTCATTGGTGATTTTTGGCTGATCTGCCACAAAAAAAACAATATCCCCGGGTTCAAGATCAAGCCGTGTTCTTAAGGCATCTTTTTCTTTGTCTGTAAAGAATTTGGCAATGGGAGACTGCCATTCATTTTCTTTGATCTTTATCCATGCAAGGCCCTTTGCTTTATAAACAGATGCAAATTCAGTCAGCTCATCAATCTGTTTTCTGGTAAAATTGGAACATCCCTTTGCATTAATGGCTTTAACAAGGCCGCCATTTTTGACTACATTGGCAAACACCTTGAATCCAGCATCTTTTACAATATCAGAGACTTCACACAATTCCAGGCCAAATCTCAGGTCTGGCCGGTCCAGGCCAAATCTTGACATGGCTTCATCGTAGGTGATTTTTGGAAAAGGGGTGACAAGGTCAAGATCCAGTACTTTTTTGAAAATAGCGACAATCATGCCCTCTGCAATTTCCATAACCCCCTGTTCGTTAATAAAAGAAAGTTCCATATCGATCTGGGTAAACTCGGGCTGCCGGTCTGCTCTTAAGTCTTCGTCCCTGAAACATTTGACAATCTGATAATATCTGTCAAATCCTGCAATCATTAATAATTGTTTAAAAAGCTGGGGAGATTGTGGAAGTGCATAAAATTGGCCCGGGTTGACCCTGGACGGAACCAGGTAATCCCTTGCACCCTCTGGTGTGCTTTTCGTTAAAAAGGGTGTTTCAATATCCACAAACCCTTTATTGTCAAGATAATTTCTGATAGCCATGGTGGCTTTATGTCTTGCCAGCATATTGTTTTTCAACTGGGGCCGTCTTAAATCCAGATATCTGTATGGATTCCGATGCTTCCAGCCGGTCTTCAATCGGAAATGCCGGGGTCTTGGCCCTGGAAAAAATAACCAGTTCATCTATCAACACTTCAATGGCACCCGTTTTCATATTCGGGTTGAGCATATCATCGGGACGGGCAATAACTTTTCCTTTAACACCAAGGACATATTCGCTCCTGATTTCCTGGGCCTTTTCATGAACTGATTTTGAATTTTCCGGATTAAAAACAATCTGGGTGATACCCTCTTTGTCCCTTAAATCTATAAAGATTACTCCTCCATGATCACGGCGGTGCTGAACCCAACCCATTAAAACAACTTTTTTCTCAATATCCGTGTCCCTTAACTGGCAACAATGATGTGTCCTTTTTAAATCTTCTAGTAAATCAGTCACTGTGTATTTCCTCTATATTATTTTTGCATATTTTAATCAGTTCAGGAACCAGGGTTTCCAGGGCGAGAGATACCTGTTTCTTAGTATTCATGTTTCTCAGCACAACAGCATTTTTGATCAGTTCATTTTCTCCAGCAATCAATACATGCTGAGCATTGAGTTTATCTGCACGTTTCATAAGGGCTTTCATGCTTTTTCCCCTGAAATCCATTTCTGTTCGGATGCCTGCCTGGTTCAGCTCACAGGACCAGTGATACCCTTTTTCCATGGCCGTATCACCCAGACAGATGATAAACAGATCAAGGGTGGGCTCTTCCGGTATTTTATCAATCTGTTCCATTACCTCCACCAGCCGGTCAAAGCCAATGGCAAACCCTATCGCAGGTGTCTGGGGTCCGCCCAGTTCCTGGACAAGACCATCATATCGTCCGCCGCCGGCAACGGCACTTTGTGCGCCAAGAGTCGTGGTCTGGATTTCCCAGGCAGTCCTGGTATAGTAATCCAGACCGCGTACCAGGGATTTGTCCACAATAAAATCAAGGCCTTGTTTTTCAAGGGTTGTTTTTACTGTATCAAAATGATTTGAACAGTCATGGCATAGGTAGTCTATTGTTGCAGGAGCATTGGCAAGGGCTTTTTTACAATCCGGTATTTTGCAGTCAAGAATTCTTAAGGGATTTTTATCCATCCTTCTTAAGCAGTTTTCACAAAGCCTGTCTTTTTTTGATTCAATAAAGTCTAAAAGTGCATTTTGAAAGGATGGTCTGCATTCAGGGCATCCAAGGGAATTTATATGTGCCGATAATCCTGTCAGTCCAAGGCGTTTAAACAATTCGTTTAATAGAAAAATCAATTCACTGTCAGCATAGGCAGATTCCACACCAAAGATTTCTGCATCAATTTGATAAAATTGACGGTATCTTCCTTTTTGAGGTCTTTCACGTCTGAACATGGGGCCGATCATGTATAATTTTCTGACAGGATCACTTGCATACATTTTATGCTGGATGTAAGACCTGACAATAGGCGCTGTGGCCTCAGGCCTTAAGGTCAGTTTGTCCCCTTTGCGATCCTCAAAGGTATACATCTCTTTTTCAACAATATCCGTTACCTCTCCAATACTTCGGGCAAAAAGCCGGTTTTTTTCCAGGATGGGAATCCTTATTTCCTTAAACCCGAATGCTTCAAATAAAGTTGTTACTTCTTTTTCTACTTTCTGCCAGATGGAAATCTGCTCCGGTAGTATATCTCTAAATCCTCGAATGGTTTGCATTATGTTTTCTTTATGCTTAATATTAGTATCAAAATTTCAAATAAACGTTATATATAGATTGAAATCAGATTCTTAGTCAATATGTAAATTATATTTTATGGGAATCAATAATAAAAATTATAGGGCTTTTCCCTTGACATGGTTGATCCAATGGTATTAGGTTTGTAAAAAATTTACCATACTTTTTTCAGGAGTAATTCATGTGAAAACCATACGGAGCCGCTTAATTGTTATTTTTATCCTTTGCCTGTCCTTCATGGCTGTCCTGGCAGTTGTTTACAACCGGAATATTTTTGATTTAAAGAAAAAACTGATCCTCATGGAACACTTTGATGACTTCAGGGATAATCTGCTGGAGCTAAGAAGGCATGAAAAAAACTTTTTCCTGGCTAAAGATATCACCAGCCTGGACAAGATGATTTCCTATCTTGATAAAACCGAAACCGCCTTTAATGAGCTGAAAAATCAAATTAAAAATGTCATTGGAAAAAAACAGTTTGATGAATTCCAGATCGCCCTGGAAAGCTATAAGCAATTGCTACAGGAAAATATCGACATGGCCAAGAGCGGTTCCGAAAGATACAGTGATGAAACACTTCGGGAAAAAGGGAAAATTCTCAATGACTTCAGTAATAACCTGATTTCAGTCAAACGCCGGAGGATTGACACGGCCCTTAATAACATACAATTCGTTCCCATTGCCTTAAGTGGTATTTTCCTGATAATCTTCATTATTATTCTGCGTATTGCCCAAAAAGATTTTTTTGAGCCTTTATCCCTTCTGCTGGGGGCCACTGAAAATATTTCCAATGGCATTTTTGAACTGATTGAATACCCCACACAAAAATGTGATGAAGTCTCACAATGTCTGATAGCTTTTAATAAAATGACCCATGAAATAGAAATCCACCAGGCACAGCTTGTGCAATCCAGGAAAATGGCCTCCATCGGCACCTTCACTTCGGGCATTGCCCATGAACTGAACAATCCCATCAACAACATTTCTCTGATTGTGGACACGTTGCTGGAAGACGGGGAAGACCTGTCAAGACAGCAACGAATCAGCCTGTATGAAGACCTCATGAACCAGGCTGATCGTTCAACAGATATTGTCAAAAGCCTGCTGGAATTCTCCCGCACTGACCAGGAGCATCTGGAAAAAATATCCCTGGAAGAGCTGGTGGATAAGACTGCCCGGCTCGTCAAAAATGAAATGCAGTTGCAGCAGATCACTTTTAAAAAAGAAATCAAAGGGCAGCTTCTGCCGATCTGGATCGATAAAAGCCGTCTGCAGCAGGCGTTGCTCAACCTGCTGATAAACGGTATTCAAGCCATGCCCAAGGGAGGAATTCTTTCTATTATACTGGGACCTGGCAAAAATCCAGGTGAAATGAGAATAGATGTTTCAGATACAGGAGTAGGCATTCCCGCAGATCAACTGGATTCCATCTTTGATCCTTTTTTTACCACCAAAAAAGAAGGAGAAGGAACAGGACTGGGTCTTTCCGTAACCTATGGCATTATCCAGAAACATGGGGGCCGCATCACAGTAAAAAGCACCCAGGGAAAAGGAACCTGTTTTTCAATCTTCCTGAATGCCAGGTGAAATAATGGACACGAATAACCTTTCACCGACCTTCAGGGTTGCGATAATTGATGATGAATCCATTGCCTTAAGGGAGATTGGGCGGGGGCTGGCCAAGGATCATTATACCATTGAAACATTTGGGGACGGCAAATCCGCACTGAAAAAAATGTTGGCTGATCCCTTTGATCTTGTTCTCTGTGACATGAAACTGCCGGAAATGAGCGGGCTGGAAATATTAAAGGAAGTCAAAGCCCGATACCCCATGACGGAAGTCATTGTTTTTACAGGATATGGTTCTGTCAACACTGCGGTTGAGGCGATTCAGGCCGGTGCATTCCATTTTATGACCAAACCTGTAAAAATAAATGAACTCAGGTCTATTGTCGCCCGTGCCCTTGAAAAAGTAAACCTTATCCGGGAAAAAGAGATCCTGAAAAAATCTTTATTTTCTCATTCCCGGCAGCAGTATATTATCGGTCACAGCCCGGCCATGGAGGATGTTTTATCCCTTGTCAAAAAAGTCTGTTCCCTTAACTGCAACATCCTGATCCAGGGTGAGAGCGGCACAGGCAAAGAACTGGTTGCCCGGGCCCTGCATTTTTTAGGGTCCAGACGGGAACTTCCTTTTGTTGCCTTTAGCTGTGGTGGGTTTTCAGAAGAACTGATTGCCAATGAATTTTTCGGTCATGAAAAGGGAGCCTTTACCGGAGCCGTAGATACCAAAATAGGTCTGCTGGAATCTGCCAACAAAGGCACCATCTTCTTAGATGAAATCGGCATCATGCCATTGAGCATGCAGGTCAAACTGCTCAGATTTATCCAGGAACGGACCCTGACCCGTGTCGGTGGCACAAAACAGATTCCCCTGGATGTGCGCCTGATCGCTGCGGGAAATGAAGATTTAAAAAAGGCCGTTGCAAAAAACCAGTTCCGGGAAGACCTTTATTACCGCCTCAATGTGGTAATGATAGACCTTCCCCCCTTAAGAGACCGGAAAGAAGACATCCCTCTGCTCATCAATCATTTCCTGATGAAATACAGCCGCCAGTTTGGAAAATCTGTGTCCTCGGTTGATCCGGGTGTTGAAGATATTCTCAGTCAATATCCTTTCCCGGGTAATGTCAGAGAACTTGAAAATATTATTGAAAGGGCGGTTGCCCTTTGTGAAGGGAAAATGATCATAGTAAGGGATCTGCCCGATGATCTGTTAAATCTCTCTATCAAACGCTTTGAAACCAATGACTGGCCATCTCTTCAGGAATATGAAAAAGAATATTTTCGCCGGGTGCTGGTCAAGACTAATTATCACAGGGGAGACGCTGCCAGGATTCTAGGAATTCCCAGAACAACCCTGTGGCGTAAAATCAAACGGCTTTCCCTGGATATTCCGCAAGAATAAATTATATCCATCCCCTTGTTTTGTTTCAAACAGGAACAACTCTTGTTTCAAATTGAAATATTACTTCCTGTCCACCCCATCCTGTAAAACAGCAACTATCTGATATAAAAGCAGATTATAAAATGGCATGCTTTTTGTAAGTAAACATCCAGGAATAGGAATTCCAGAAATAAAAATGATGGTCCAAGAGCTGAATGATTGATTCAACAAACAATTAGGATGAAAGGTGAGTCATAAAAACATTTTGGTCCCTCTGGGACAAGACAGCAAAGATCTTAAAGCTTTGTATCATGCACTGTCGCTGGCAGCGCGAATACAATCCAAACTCTTTGTTTTCTCCTTTGAAGCAATATCGGAGAAACCCGGGAAAAAAAGCCCGGTAATTGAAGCCTGCCTGGATGTCATTCACAGTGCATGTGAAGAAGGTCTACAGATTTCTTTTCATATTGCGGCAGATAATTCTCAAAAAGAATTTCTGGAACTATTGGAAAGGGAACACATTGACCTGATCATAATCAGCGACACGGAAATCCGGATTGAAAAAATGATCAAACAGATCATGCCGCAGATTTCCTGTCAGGTGGTTCAGGTTGAAACAAAAAATAATGTTAATTTTTTATCTTGAAAGGGTGGACATATGCCAATAGTATTAATTACAAGCCCTCCCCACGGCCTGGGCAGTGAACTGGCCCGAAATCTGGCCGAAAAAACCGGATGGCCTCAATACTCGAGGGAAGAACTTGTTGAAGAGGCCCACGCTCAGGGAATTAAACTCAGCCGCCTGGAAACCTCTATTATTAAATCCCCGGTTATTTCAGAGCATCTGGCCTGGGAAAAAGAGCTTTATTTGTCTTTTGTAACGGACACGCTTTGCAAAAAACTTGAAAACAAAAACCTGATCTATTCAGGCCGTGCAGCACACCTCCTGTTTCCCGGTGTGCCCCATATCCTGCGGGTTGGGCTGGGTGTTCCCCTGGAAATGAGGATCGAAAATGCTTCCAGGCAACTGGGCCTGTCCTCTGAAAAGACTCAGGAATACCTGGAAGCCCTTGATGAAGACGTTAAAAAATGGGTTCATTATGTTCACAGGGAACAGGCAAATGATCCCTCCAATTATGATTTGTTCCTGAATTTAGAGAATTTAAGCCTGGCCAATGCGTCCCTATTGCTGCAGAACACCGCTGAACTTGCTGATTTTAGGATACCTGAACAAGACCTGAAGCATCTGGAAGACATTCATCTGGCAGCAAGGGCACGGCTCCACCTGGCAAGGAACAAGGAGACTGCCGGCCTGAACCTGGGTATCCGGGTCAGGGATAAAGTGGTCACTGTTACCTATATGCCGCGACAGACCGCTGCAGCCACATCCATTTCCAAGGCTTTGAGCAGTCTTGAGGGATGCAGGGAAAATCTGTGCACCATGGCGGAAACCAATATTTTATATGTACAGGAATGCTTTGATCCAAAAGCCGATGATCTGGGTCAGGTGACCCAACTGGCAAAAAGATGGGGAGCGGCAGTTGAACTCATCCGTCTCATTCCCAAAGGAGAAGAGGCCGGGATCTGTCTGGAGGATATCAGATCAAAGCCCCTGTCTGCCAGTCATAAGGATTCAGGTACCTATACCGGAGGCGTGGAAGACGATGGGCCGGACATCAGTGCAAATGACGGAGGCTTGAGTGACACCCTTGAAGAGCTGGTTGCCATGGGGCGGTCTGCCGGTGGCTCCACAGTGACCGGCAGCGGAAGAGAAGTCATCCATGCTGTAAAAGAAAATCATAACTACTCTCTGGTCATTCTGGGAAATCTGTTCCTCGCCAAAGGCCCCCAGGCCAGTACACGGCTGACCCGGGAACTGGGTCTCACCCTTCACGATAACCTCAGAACCCCGGTTATCGATATCAAAGAACTTAAGTCAGAGTTTCTTTTTGGAAAGGCGCAGGCATTCAAGCTGATCCTGTATTCCTTGATTATCCTGTGCATTTACACACTTGTTTTTAGTTTCCAGAAACCCATTCTGAATTTTATCGGTGGAGATCTTCACGAAAAATGGAAATGGGTTGCAGCAGTGGGAATGGTATTTTTTGTCCCCTTTATTGCCTATGTGTACGGAGCTGTTTCCGGACTGCTTCTCAAACTTATTGATATCGACTGATTTACCTCAAACGGAGGATAATATGGAATACATTATTGCAAATTTTATTCAACTCGATCTTTCCACAGCACTTCAAGTAGTTCTTCTGGGATTTATCGGAGGGGTGCTGAGCGGGTTTATCGGCAGCGGAGGTGCTTTTTTCATGACCCCTGGTATGATGAACCTGGGTGTCAACGGTGTTGTGGCCGTTGCCAGTAATATTACCCACAAATTCGGCAAGGCAATGGTGGGATCACACAAACATGGGAAAGCCGGAAATGTAGACAAAAAGCTGGCGGCATACATCCTGGGGACAGCCATCATCGGGATTCAAATCGCAGTGGCCATCAACAGCTTTCTGTTCAAAGGCGCTTCAGGACATGGCATGGCAAAAGGAGCCGGATCCAATCTGTATATCAGTCTGGTTTTTGCCATTATCCTGTCGTTCGTTGCCATTTCCATGCTAAAGGATGTTCTGGGCTCTTCAAAATCCGGGAATGCGGATTCAGGGCCTTCCAGGAAAATTGCAGATGCCATGGCAAAAATTAAGCTGCCGCCCGTGATCAATTTCAAGGTGGCGGATACAACGGTAAGTTTGTGGGTATTGATGCCCATTGGTATTGCGACAGGGTATCTTGCCGGGACCATTGGTGTCGGTGGATTCATCGGGGTACCGGCCATGATTTATGTCCTTGGCGTTCCCACAGCAGTGGCCGCCGGGACCGAACTTTATCTTGCCATGTTCATGGGCGCTTATGGTGCGCTGAGTTATGCATTTCAAGGTTTTGTTGATATCCGGATGACCATGCTCATGTATCTGGGGTCCCTGATCGGTATATATCTCGGCGTGTATGGGGTAAAAGTAGTCAATGAAAAATATATCCGCATGGTGACCAGCCTGATCATCCTTCTCTGCGTTATCAGCCGTGCCATTGCAATTCCCATGTACCTGCGCCAGCTCGGGATGCTTGACATTGACCCGGCCTGGGATGTTTATTTCAACATGACCAGCAAATTTTTTCTCTTTTTCAGCGGGATTTCCGGCTGCCTGCTGATACTGATCAATGTTATCAAATCCTATATGCAACGAAGAGGCATTCAAAAGACCCTCAGGGTCGTAAAAGAGACTGCACAATAAGCCGGGATAATTTTTACCGGAAAGAAAAAAAGGAGAACACCATGTCACTGGAGATATTAATTCTGGATGATGAAACCATTGTAGGGGAAAGACTGAAGGCCTCTCTGGAAAAAGACGGCCATAAGCTTGAAACATTCACCAGTTCCGTTGAAGCTCTGAAAAGCCTGAAAGAAAAAATATTTGATATTGTTGTAACAGACATCAGGATGGATGATGTCAGCGGGATTGAAATTCTTGAACATGTCAGGAAAAAGAGCCTGAGAACCAAGGTGATCATGATAACAGGATATGCCACCCTTGAGGTGGCAAGGGAATCTTTGACCAAGGGGGCCTTTGATTTTATTGCAAAGCCCTTTAAAATCAAGGAAATCAGAAAAGCCATTGAAAAAGCGGCAGAAGCGCTGCAGACAGAAGACAACAGATAAGAAAATCAGGCATGCCGGATCGCGATTCGACATGCCTGATAACTGCATAAAGCAAAAGGAAGGTAGGACATGGGCGTATTTCGAACTCATATGGACAAAATACTCGATGACCTTGAAAATAGCATCATTATTACAAATCCAAAGGAACGTGGAAGAACATTTTTGAGAAAAATCCTCTTCAAGACGCTGTTGTGGGTGGACAGAATAGGAAAATGGTTCCGGTCGTAACCCCCAGTTCAGAAGGTAATGGTCTTATTCGGCATTTAAATGTAAATGCCGGAGGGTTATATGATAAATCACTCTTTTTTTCGTATTTTTACAGAATTTGCATGGGCGGTCAGCCCTTCAGTCTCAGCTAGCTGTATCACATCATCGGCTTCTTTTTTAAAAGCTGCTTTTGAATAATGAATCAAACTGGTTTTTTTTGTAAAATGGCCAACATTTAATGCAGAAGAAAATCTTGCAGTTCCGGCAGTAGGCAGGACGTGGTTGGGGCCGGCAATATAATCTCCCATGGGTTCAGGCGTATATGAGCCTATAAACAAGGCGCCGGCATTCTGTATAAGGTCGATATAATCAAAGGGTTCCTTGACGATTAACTCAAGGTGTTCAGGTGCAAGACGGTTGGAAAGTTCAATCCCGGTTTCAATGTCCGGCACTAGCATGACGGCACCGAAATCTTTAATGGCCTGTTTGGCAATTTCTTTTCTGGACAGTCGTTCAATCTGTTTTTCCAGGGCGGCAATCGTATCTTTTACAAGGTCTTCAGAATCAGTCACAAGTATGGAAGAGGCCATGACATCATGTTCTGCCTGGGACAGAAGATCTGCTGCCAGAAACTCTGGGTTGGCATCTTTATCGGCAATGATCAGGATTTCACTGGGGCCTGCAATCATATCAATTCCAATAGTTCCGGCAACAATTTTTTTAGCAAGTGTCACATAGATATTTCCGGGACCAACAATCACATCTACCTTTGGAACGGTTTTTGTTCCATAGGCCAGAGCTGCTATGGCCCATGCGCTTCCTGCTTTAAAGACAGAGGTAATCCCGACCCTTTGGGCCGCCGCAAGAATATGCGGGTTGATCTTTCCGTTTTCCATGGGCGGGGTCATAAGATTAATGGATGGAACTCCAGCTATTTTTGCAGGAATCCCACCCATAAGTACAGATGACACCAGGGGGGTTTTTCCTCCCTTGGCTCCTGGAGCATAAACACCTGCAGCACTAACTGGTTTAACAAGTTGTCCCACCATGACGCCGTTTCTTGGTGTATCAATCCAGGAATTTTCTTTTTGTTTTGAATGAAAAGATTCAATTTGATTGACAGATCGGTCAAGGGCTTTTAAAAAAGAAGCATCAACGCTTTTTAATGCTATTTCAAACTCTTTTGGGGTCACTTTTAAAGAATCAATGAAGACTTTTTTTGAATCAAATTGGTTGGTGTATTCAACAAGGGCATCATCCCCCCGTTGTTTTACATCTTCAAGATAGGCTTCAACCCTCTCGTAATCCTGTTTTGAAAATCCCAAGCCTCGTTCTAGGATATCCTTAACTTTTTTTTCTGCACTCTTTGAAGGGTATTGATATAGTTTCATCCTTAAATCCTTGCATACGCGGTCAGGCTTATTTTATTGTGTTTTTATCAAAAAAGCTACAAAAATAATGCAAGCCTGACTCCACTCAAATCTGGCAACTCCGAAAGTTGAGTTGATAAAAATAAGGGCAGAAAAGCTGCCCTTATTTTTAGTGTTATTCAATTTAAATTTTAAAAGCTAAGCGTTTTTGACAATTCTTCGGAAGTAAAATCCCAGGTTGTATTATGGGGTGGAAATGTCTCCTTAAACATTTCCGGAAGCTGGTCATCAATTTTTGTGAATCCGGCTCTCCTGTTAAATTCTTTTTCATTGTTCAATATGGATTTTCCAAGGGCAACAACATCATCCGGCGTGAGCTTCAATTCATACTTTGCATTCAGCATATCGACGATGGTCTGCACCCCGTCTTCATTGTCAAGTACGGCAAAGGCAATAAACAGACAAAGCCCTGCTGCATCAATGGCTGCTGTGGCAACCTGAAGGTTCTGGGAAAGCTCAATATTCCCTTGTTTTTTGAGGGGATCTATGGTTCCGCCGACACTCAAAATATTGGCGGTAACACCGTAACCAGCCGTATGATCAGCACCCATGGGGGTGGTCGCATAGGTAACCCCGACCCCTTTGCAGGATCTTGGGTCATAGGCTGGAAAGGCCTGGTTCTTTACCACGGGTACCCGGTCTACGCCCAGGGCATCACCGGTGAATCCAGCGCCATTACCAATGATTTTTCCTTCAGGCGCATAATCCCCGACTTTTGACAAAAGAGCTATGGCAGCCTTTCCATCTCCCCATGGGATCATGCCGCCTTCCATGGCGATTCCGATGGTAACTCCCATTTCAATGGTGTCAAGGCCGAAATCATCACAAAGCCTGTCCAGCATGGCAATATCATCCAGTTCATGGATGGTGGTGTGGGCACCAAATGCCCAGATTGTTTCATATTCAAACCCTGTGGTAAGGACTTTGCCGTCCTTGTCATGGTACACATTGGAACATTTAATAACGCAGCCCGGATGGCATCCTTCCGTTGTAATACCGCCTCTTTGTTCAATGAGTTCAGCCATTTTTTCACCGCTGATATCCTGGGCATGCTCAAACCGGCCGGATCGAAAGTTCTTTGTGGGGAGAGCACCGGCTTCATTGATCACATTGACCAATACGGCTGTGCCAAATGCGGGCAATCCCTGTCCGGAGACCGGATGGCTTTTTAACATATCCACCCATCTCTTATTGGCAGCTTTAAAGGCATCTGGATCTTTTATCTCAATTCTGGGTGCGCCTTTGTCATCCACGACAATGGCTTTAATTTTTTTGGAGCCCATGACAGCACCTAGTCCTCCTCTGCCGTGGGCACGTCCCGGTCTTCCATTCATGTCTGCCTGCTGGATGCTGGCCCCTTTCAAGCATTGTTCACCTGCCTGGCCAATACTGAGAACAGCAACATTTTTACCGTATTTCTCCCACAGGCTTTCCATGACAGCATAATTGCCTTTGCCGGCAAGATCTCCTGCCGGCAGAATTTCAACTCCATCATTGTTAATCACAATGATGCTGAAGTCATTCCCTTCCGGCTTGTCTTCAAGAACCAGGCCTGTAATGCCTAATTTTGCAAGCTTCTGGGAAGCATATCCACCGGCATTACTCTCTTTGATACCTCCTGTGAGTGGTGATTTGCCTCCTGCTGACAGTCTTCCTGAATTGGCTGCTGGAGACCCTGTAAGTAATCCCGGAGAAAAGATCAATTTGTTAAATTTTCCAAGCGGATGGCAGGTCGCCGGCACTTCATCAAGAATCATTCTGGATGTAAGAGCCCGGCCTCCTAAACCTGCATAAGCTTCCGAAACGTCTTCAAACTCAAAGGTTTTTTCTTTGGTGTTTATTCTTAAAAGTTTTCCCATTTTTCCTCCTTGGCAAGGGTTAATAAAAAAT